>NZ_JBFAOO010000100.1:0-27050 GCF_040675265.1 Microbispora sp. NPDC049633 | reverse complement strand
CCAGCGTGGCGACCCGCTCCCGCAGCGCCTGCGGCGACGCGGCGTCGGCCAGCAGCAGCTCGGCGTCCTGCAGCGAGGAGGCCAGGCTCCTGGTGCGGGCGGGCAGCACCCGCCGCCGCGGCCCGCTCTTCTCCAGCACGACGTGGGTGTTGATGCCGCCGAAGCCCATGGCCGTGACGCCGGCCCTGACCGGGACGTCATCCGGCCAGGGCTCCGCCTTGCGCAGCGCGCGCAGCGGGGCGTCCTCCCGCGCGAGGATCTGGTGCGGCTCGACGCAGCCGATGGCGGGCGGCAGGACCTGCTCGTGGACCGCCATCGCGGTCTTGATCAGTCCGGCCACCCCGGCCGCGGCCTTGGCGTGCCCGATCATCCCCTTGATCGAGGTGACGGCGGCGGGCGCCGCCGCCGGGGCCGCGTCGGTCCTGGCCTCCGACAGCGCGGTGAGCTCGGTGGCGTCGCCCACCGCGGTGCCGGTGCCGTGGCCCTCGAACAGGCCGACCGTCTCGATGCCGAACCCGGCCCGATCGTAGGCCCGGCTCAGCGCGAGCCGGTAGCCGCTCACCTCGGGCCTGGTCATGCCGCCCCGGCCGTCGGAGGAGACGCCCCAGCCCGCGATGACGGCGTAGATCCGGCGACCGGCCTCGACCGCATCGGACTCGCGCATCAGCACGACCATTCCGCAGCCCTCGCCCGGCCAGAAGCCGTTGGAGTGCTTGTCGTACAGGCGCATCTCGCCCTTGGCCAGCGCGCCGGTCTTCGCGAAGCCGATGATCTCGAAGGGGTCGATGGACAGGTCGACCCCGCCGGCGACGGCGACGTCCAGGTCGCCGTCGAGCAGCGCCTTGCACGCCGTCGTCACCGACAGCAGCGAGGAGGAGCAGGCGCCGTCCACGGTGTAGCCGCCGCCGTTGAGGTCGAAGTGGTTGCAGATGCGCCCGGCGATGGTGTTCGACAGGCCGCCCGCGAGGGTGTCCTCGTCGACCTCCGGGAACGGGCTCTTGTAGGTGGCCTCCAGGTCGGCGAGGAAGGCGGCCAGCCGTTCGTCGTCCCAGCCCTGGTCCTTCAGCGTCGCCGCGACCGTGCGGCGGACGTACGGCCAGCGCAGGCGCATGATGTTGGCGCGGGTGAACTCGCCGGTCAGGGTGTTGCCGACGACGACTCCGGTGCGCTCGCGCGGCAGCCCCTCCCCTTCGGGGAAGCCCGCGTCGGCCAGCGCACGGCCCGCCATGTCGAGGGCGAGCCAGTGCGTCAGGTCGGTCGAGCGGTAGGTGCTGCCGGCGATCCGGTAGCCGACCCGGTCGAACTCGTAGCCCTCGATGACGGCGGCGGTGCGGGCGTAGAACCGGTCGGGCACCGACGGATCGGGGTCCCAGTAGTCCTCCAGGCGCATCCGCTCGTCCGGGAGCCTGCGGAAGGCGCGCCGACCGGCCAGCGCGTTCTCCCACAGCTCCCGCGGTGAGGCGGCGTCGGGATATCGGCAGGCCATGCCGACGATGGCGATCCTGGTCGTGCTCATACGGACGCCGCCTCTTTACCGTTGACCGAGACGGGGCCGGTCACGATGACCGGCGCCGGCGTGTGGGCCGAGATGGCCGGTCCGGGGGCCGGAGCCGGGGCCTGCGCCTGCTGGCGGGCCTTGTTCACGAAGTGCAGCGCCCAGAAGAAGCCGCCCCGGATCGCGCAGACGCCGGCGGTGGCGAAGAACAGCGCGTACGAGATGTGGACGGCGGTGAGCAGGCCGTACAGCAGGGCGACGCCGGCGCCGAAGGCGATCTGCGAGCCGGGCTTCGACGGCGTCGTGCCCGGGTCGGTGATCATGTAGTTGGTGAACAGGATGAAGGCGACGCCGGTCATCATGGCGAGCGCGGCGGGGATCGAGGTGCCGAAGAAGACGCCGCGCAGGATCGCCTGCAGGGCGAACGCGCCGACCCAGCCGGCGATCAGCGGCATGCGGCCGGTGAGCTTGCCGTTCAGCATCGTGCCGCCGATGATGATGATCCCGGGCACCAGCCAGTCGATCCAGGTGTCGACGTTCTCGGTGAAGTGGTACGGCGGGGCGATGCTGGCCCAGGGGAACAGCAGCAGGATGACGGCGATGCCGAAGTTCGACGGGTTCATGTAGTGGCGCAGGCGGCCCTTCACAGGGGCCCGCAGGACCCACTTGGCGCCGACGGCGACCACGACCCCGAAGACGAGCACCAGGACCTGGTCGTTGACGTAGGTCAGCATGTTCATGGCCAGGCTGGTGATGTGCGCCGGGTAGAGGAACTCGATCAGCCCGCGCAGGCCGTTGCCCTTGTAGCGCGGGGGCCGGCCCTCGGCGCGCGAGCCGATCCGCTCCAGGACGATCTCGGTGGTGTATCCGGTGGCGAGGGCGATGAAGGGCCACAGCCAGGGCTGCTCGAAGCCGAGAATCGTGTAGCCGACGATGTTGAAGACCGAAATCGAGATCGCGAAGTTGCGCAGCGCGATGACCACCTTGGGGTCGTGGCGCGGCCCCGCGACGGGCGTGTTCTCAGCCATGTCCGATCACTTCTCCTTGGCCTGCCGGCCGAGCTCGATCGAGTGCCAGCCCGGGGTGAGCTGGAGATCCTGTTCGCGCACCTGTCCGGTGCGGTCGCGCCACTGCAGGCGCACCTTCACGGGCCCCGTGATGTTCTGACCGAGGCCGATGTGCACATCCGTGGTGCGGCGGCCCGAGTGACCGCTGCTGCCGTCGACCCGGCCGATGTAGGTCCGGCCGTCGGGCGTCATGACGCAGACCTGCGCGCCGGTCACCGGCGAGCCTGCCGCGGGCAGGGCGCCGTCGGCGGGCTTGTCGTCGCGGGTCAGGCGCAGCCCGAGGAACGCGCCCTGCGACGGGCTCTGGTTGTGGTAGAAGATCGGCGCGTCCCACTGGCGGGCGACGGCGAAGTCCAGGCGGCCGTCGCCGTCGGCGTCGCCGGTGGCGATGCCGCGGGTCGGCACCGGCACGGCGAGACCGAGCTGCGGGGCGAGGTCGATGTAGCGGCCCTCGGGACCCTTGGCGAAGAAGTGCAGCGTCTGGTTGCCCGCGATGTCGTCCCCGGCGCGGGCGTTCGGCCACCAGGTCGGGTTCTGCAGCATCTGGTCGTTGGCCGTGGCCAGCTCCTGGAGCTGCGGCCAGCGGTCGGTCTGACCCTTGATGAAGCCGGTCGCCTGGGCGATGGCCGGCTCACCGCTGTTGTTGAAGTCCTCGATCTTGACGTCCCAGCCCCAGCCGGACCAGGCGGTCTGCGCCGGCGCGCTCTCGTCGCGGTACGGCGCCACGCCCTCGCGGAACTTCTCCCGCAGCTCGGCCTGGTTCTTCACGTCGGCGACGAACTGGAAGTTGCTCTCCTCGATGCCCCAGGAGGTGGTGATGTTGCTGACGAACATGTCGTAGATGCCGTCGTGGTTCAGGTCGCCGAAGTCGACGCCCATGCCCTTGAAGGAGTCGTGGCCCACGCTCTTCGACTTGGGGATGAAGGGCGTGCGGACGCCCTCGACCAGGGAGAACTTGAAGTGCCCCGGGGTGGAGCGGTTGTACAGCATCCGGTCGGGACCGAAGTCGTTGGCCAGGTACAGCTCGGGCAGCAGGTCGCCGTCGAGGTCGTTGGCGGCCGCGCCGAGCTCCCAGCCCTTCGACACCTCCTCGGGCAGCACGTCGTCGAGCTTCTGGTAGGTCGCCGCCGGCTTGTCGCCGCTCTTGGCGCCGCTCCAGCGGAAGAAGTAGTTCTCGCCACCGTTGTGGCCGTTCGACATGGAGTGGTTCATGTGCACGCCGCCGGAGACGGTGGGGTCGAGCACCGGCCCGTCGGCGAAGTAGTTGCCGATGAAGATGTCGTCGTGCCCGTCGCCGTCGAAGTCGGCCACGGTCGCGGCGTTGGTGTTCCACTGCGGGCCGGTGTACCGGCCGTTGGTGGCGTTCACGCCCGGCACCAGCTCGACCGGCTTGTACGTCGCGGCCGACAGCCCCTTCGCGCCCGTCTTGGCGAGGTACAGGATGGGCGTGCGGCCCCACATGTAGACGAGCAGGTCGAGCCGCCCGTCCTCGTTGTAGTCGCCGGGGACGCAGCCCATCGGCGCCATGTGGTCGTTGACCGGCAGCGGGGCCGGGTTCAGCGCGAACGGGGCGTACCGCTCCGACTTGGCGCCCGGCGTCGGCGTGATCACGACCTGGTCGATGCGGGTGTCGACGAGGCACAGGTCGTTGGACAGCCCGTCGCCGTCGAGGTCGTTCATCGCGATCGCCGCCCCGACCGAGGAGATCCAGGCGTCGATGTGCGTGTAGTCCTTGTTGACCTTGCGGATCGACTGCTGGTCGTAGCCGCTCGGCAGGGCGATGGACAGCGGCGTGAAGGAGTACTTGCTCGCCGTCTCCGCCGTCTGCGCGGCGGAGTACGAGGGCAGTCGGGCGATCAGGAAGGCGGTCGCGATCAGCACGAGCGCCACGATCCCCGCCGTCTGCCTGCGCAGCCAGCCAAGTGTCGCGGTCACTGGGTAACACCTCCAAGGGAGACGAATTCGTTGGCGATGCACTGACGCCAGAGCTCGTAGGCGGGCGGGTCGCCGTCCCGCAGCGGCTGCGGCGGCCGGACCAGCTGGGTGATCTGGGCCGCCCGCTCCTCGGGCAGGCCGCAGAAGATCTCGGTGGCCAGGCGCGTGTGCGGCACGACCAGGCCGGCGCGGACCCGGGCCTCGGCGGCGAACGCGGAGCCCTGCGCGAGCTGCGGGCGGTGCTCGCCGGCCCGCTCCCGCAGCGTCAGCAGCTCCTCCTCGGCCGCGCCGCCGGCGTAGGTGGCGGCCAGCCCGGCGCCCGCGTACATGTCGGCGCGCCGCGACGGGTCGAACCGGTCGATCAGGTCCGCGCACCGCTCCGCGTCGGTGCCGGCGACGAACCAGATGGCCCGGCCGATGCCCTGGTCGATGGCCCGGTTGGCGTACGGCCGCGTGGCGTCGGCGGGCCAGGGGAAGGCCGCGTCGCGGTACTGCCCGTGGACGTACTTGTCCGTGCGGAAGTAGGCCTGGTGGAAGCCGTAGCCGTCCAACGCGAGCCAGCGCAGTTGCGGGTCGAGCGATTCGGGCCTCGGCCACAGGAACCTCGGCAGCCGGGCCATCGCCCAGCCGATGCCGACGTAGATCATGTAGTTGTGCCGTCCGCCGCGGCCGGCGAGGAACTCCTCGACCCGCCCGCCGCCGAACGGGGTGGCGTCGAGGATGGCGAAGGCCATTCCCGCGCCCTCGTAGGCGAAGCCGCGGAACCGGGTCGGCACCTGCTCCAGGCGCTCCTCCGCCTCCGCGACCGTGCACGCCTCCATCGCGTAGCCGTAGCCCTTGAGGAAGGTCTCACCGACGGTCTCGAGCAGGTCCCGGGACTCCGGGCTCTTCACGTGGAAACCTCGGGTGGCGAGCTTCGTCTCCGAGATGTCCGGTGTCATGATTCGGCGTCTCAGTGAACGCAGGAAACTCGTCAATTGCCTCTCCGCCCTCCATAAAATCCCGCACATATGGCTGATTCTGGCGCTATTTACGCATATTCCGCCGGGCCCGAACCACTTCAAAAGTGCCCATTTGCCGCTATTTCCGGGCATGGCGAAAGAAATCGCGGTGAAATTAATTCGACGCGACGGGGAGAACAGGTCGGCGGGGTCAGGCCACCAGGCGCGCGGCGAAGTGCTCGCGGACCCGGCCCCGCCACAGCTCGTACGCCGGAACGGACGCGGACGGGCCCGGCGCGACCTCGCTGTCGTCGGCCAGCGCGACCGCGTCCCGCACGGACAGGCCCGCGAGGGCGGCGGTGGCGACCTCGGTGTGCGCCGGCACGAACCCGGCGTAGCTGCGCGCCTTCGCGGCGAACACCACGCCCTGCGCCACCTCGGGCGCGTGCTCTCCGGCCTCGCGGCGCAGCACGGCCAGCGTGTCGGCGTCGCAGCCCCCGGCGAACGTCGCGGCCAGGCCGACGCCGCTCCACAGGTCCGCCTGCCGGTGGCTCGCGAAGCGCCGCACGGCGGTGGCGACGTCCCCCACCCGCGCGCCGTGGATGAACCACAGCGCCCGGCCGATGCCCTGGTCGACGGCGCGCGGGAAGTAGTCCGGCGAGCCCTCCCAGGGGTAGGGCGACGGGATCCGCTGCTCGTCCACCCAGCGCCGGGTGTCGAAGTAGGCGCGGTCGAAGCCGTAGCCGTCCACCGCCAGCCAGCTCATGGTCGGGTAGTACGGCGATCCGCCGAGGTCGGGCATCACCTTCCGCCACAGCACCCGGGGCAGCCGGGCCATGGCGAATCCGATGCCGATGTAGGTGAGGAAGATGTGCGGCTGCCCGGGCCCGAGCAGCAGGTCGCGGGTGCGGTGGCCCCGCCCGCCGCCCATGGCGTCGAGCACCGTGAACGCCATCGTCGCGCCCTCGTAGGCGAAGCCGCGCAGCTCGGGCTCGATCATGCTCAGCCTGCGCTCGACCTCCCACTGGTCGCGGGCGTCGATCCCCCACTCGAAACCGCAGACGACCGCCTGGGGGATCGTCTCCAGCCGCCGGGTGACCTCGGACGGGGAGCCCGGGAATCCCCGCGCGGCGAAGGTCACATCGAGCAGGGACGGGGCCAGCACCAGCCTGCGGAGCGAACCGGACAACGTCGACATGGCACACCTCTCACTCGTGGTCCCCGGACGGGCCCAGAACGCCGCCGGCACCGCGCCGCGAAGCCGCAATTCGTCGTCCCGCGATTTCCCCGGTCGGCCTCGACGGCACTTTCCTCAGGATGCGTCCGCGGGTCCTTTACGGCTTTTCGTAAAATGCGCGATCGGTGCCCGTGGCGGGCGGTTCCTCAGGCGATCCAGTGCCAGCGCACATTGGGAGAAGACCACGCGCCCCGGGCGACCGGCCGGGGGCCGGGGGCGAGCCAGGCGAAGGCGGCCCAGGCCGAGGCCCACGGCGACACCGGCGCCGAGGGCGGTTCGGGCGCGGCCTCGGCGGACCCGGCCCGCGCGGCGACGGCGGCCACGACCGCGACGACCGCCGCGAGTTCCTCGGGCGTCGGGTCGCCGCGTACGACGATCAGATCGGTGCTGTCCTCCATGTGCGCCTCCCGCCTCGACGGTCACACCGCGCGACGCGGGCGGGCAACTCTCCGGTTGCCCAGGGGATCCCGGTGTGGTGCCGCCGTGTCAGACCCCCGCCTGCTCGCCGAACTCCAGCACGAGCGGCAGGTCGGAGCGCCGGGTGATGCCGAGCTTGCGGTAGGTGCGGGTCAGGTGCTGCTCCACCGTGCTGACCGTGACGAAGAGCTTGGCCGCGATCTCCCGGTTGGTGCAGCCGGCCGCGGCCAGGGACGCGACCCGGCGTTCGGCGTCGCTCAGCTCGCCGAGCGGCACGGCCGGCGGACGGACCGCCGTCGCCGTCGCCCCGTGCTCCGGCCCGCCGCCGGACCCGGCCCGCGATCCGGTGCGCGACGACCCGTGCGGGCCGCTGTGCGACTGCTGCTGCGCCGGGCGCAGGGACGAGGCCGGCGGCTCGACGCCGCACTCCGCGGCGACGGCCTGCGCCCAGGTGGCGATCGTCCGCGCCCGGCGGTACTCCCCGAGCGCGTCGTAGGTCTCCACGAGGTCGGCCAGCGCGCGGGCCAGTTCGTACCTGTCGCCCGCGGCCTGCAGGCACCCGGTCGCCTGCCGCAGCAGCGCCGGACGGTCGCCCGGGTCGAGGGTTGCGGCCAGCAGCCGCAGGGCGACGCCCCTGCCCCGGGGGTCGTCGGGCACGTCCCCGTCCAGCTGGCCCCGGACCAGCTCGCGCGCCTCCTCCACCCGTCCCAGGTGCAGGCACGCCTCGGCGGCGTCGGCCCGCCAGGGGATCAGGCCGGGGGTGTCGAGGTTCCACTCCGTCATCAGGTCGCCGCAGCGCCGGAAGTCGGCCAGCGCCAGGGCGGGGTAGCCGGTCGCGAGGCTGTGACGGCCCCTGGCGTGCAGGTAGTGCAGCCCGTAGCGGGTCTGGAACATGACCTCGGGAACCGGCGCGTCCAGGTGCTCGCGCACCTCGTCGTACCTGCCCATGGTGGTGAGGGCGAGGATGAGGCTGCCGAGCGGGCCGCCGACCGCGACGCCCCAGCCGCTCATCGGGATGATCTGCAGCGCGGCGCGCGCGTGGCGCTCCGCGGCCGGCATGTCCCCCTGGCGGATCGCGATCTCCGCCCGGATCGCCGCGAGCCTGGCGCGCCTGCTGGGCGCCTGCCGCGCCGACGCCTCGGCGGCGAACATGTCGCACAGCGGGGCCGCCCGCTCCGCCCTTCCGGCGTAGGTCAGCGTCAGCAGCGAGTTCTCGACCGTGTCGAGCGACATCTCGTCGAGCCGGGAGTCCTCCAGGATGCGCTCGACGGCGTCGACGTACTCCTCGCGCGGCCCCCGGGTCAGCACCTCCGCGAGCGCGAGCGCCGACTCCAGCCGCCGGCTGACCGACACCGAGACGATGCCGCCCGGCCCCTCCTCCTTCGTCATCTGCCCCAGCGCGGTGAGGAAGGGGGGATGGGCCGCGCGCAGGCAGAGCCGGGCCACGACGAGCTCGGCGCGCGTCTCCTGGTCGGCCGTCCCGCCCGATTCGAGCACCTGCTCCAGCACGTCGCGCGCGTCGTCCACGCGGCCGTGCCAGAGCAGCGCCCGCACCAGCACGACGGCGTCGCCGCCCCGCAGGCTGCCCCGGTGCACGGCCTCGGCGAGCTCGGCGAGGCGGCTCGCGGGCGCGGCCGGGTTGATGCGCCACTCGGCCCGCACGAGCATCGTCATGATCTTCGCCCGCTGCGTGTCGTCCGCGCACGCGCGCCAGGCCAGCCGCAGGTATCCGACCGCGCTGTCGACCTGGCCGGCCCGCAGCGCGCTCCTGGCCGCCTCCTCCAGGATCTCGATGCCCCAGGGGGCGTCCACCCGCCCCGCCTCCAGCAGGTGCCGGGCGACCACGGCCGGGGAGGCGCCGACGCCGTACGACAACTCGGCCGCCCGGCGGTGCAGCTCCGCCCGCTCCCCCGCGTCCATCGCCCCCAGGATCGCCTGCCGGGCGGCCTCGTGGCGGAACGTGCCGAGCGCGGTCAGGCCGGCGGCGCCGAGGGCGTGCAGGTCCTTGTTCACCTCGGCCGCCGGCACGCCCAGCAGGAGGTCGAGGGAGCGGGGCTCGCCGAGGACCGCGAGCCCGCGGGCGGCCCGCGCCACCCGCGCCTCGCCGCGGCTCAGGCACGACAGCACGGTCTGGCCGTACTGCTCGCCGACGACCACCCCCGCCGGGGGCTCCGGCGCCGTACGGGCGGACTCCTCGTAGTCGTCGGCCAGCGCGGTGACCAGGAGGGGGTTGCCGCCGCTGTGCGCGTACATCTCGTCGGCGAGCCGCTCGGCGGCCTCGCCGCCGAGTCGCGCGGCGAGCATCGCGGCCACTCCCGCCCGCGACAGCCGGGTCAGCCTGACCCGGCGGCAGTGCGGCTGGCGCAGCAGTTCGGTCTGGAAGTAGGAGTCGGTGTGCCACGCCTGGTCGGCGTGCCCGAAGATGGCCACGATCTGGGCGAGCCGCACCCGGCGGGCGAGGTAGGCCAGGCAGAGCAGCGACTCGCGGTCGGCGTGGTGGACGTCGTCGACGACGAGCACCAGGGGACACCGCTCGGACAGGTCGAGCAGGACGCCGCAGAGCGCGTGGACGAGCTGGGCGTCCACCGGCCGGCGCTCGTCCACGCCCGCACCCGCCCGCGCGCCCTCCTCGATCAGAGACAGCGCGCGCTCCCGCTCCTGCGGGACCAGCGGCGCGTCCTCGACGAGCTGGCGCAGCACGCCCAGCGGAACGTCCCGCTCCAGGGGCGAGCCCGTCGCGGTGACGGCCAGCGCGCCCAGCTCGATGGCCTGCTCCGCGAACGTGTGCAGCAGTGTGCTCTTGCCCGTCGCCACCGCGCCGCCCACCAGGGCGACCCTGCCCCTGCCCATGACGGCGCTGGCGAGGAGCGCCTCGAGGAGCGCGAGTTCCTGTTCCCGTTCGACCATGGCCATCGCCGTGTCGCCGCCCTTCACGTGGTCACCTGCCGGCCGTCACCCGCCGGGTACGCCCGGCGCCCTGGCGTCCGTGCCGCCCGTTCCCCTCTGTTGCCCCCCGGCTACCGCCCCTACCGCTGCTCTGGCCGTCGCTCTGGCCGTCACCCGTGGCCGGAACCCGGTCGCGGGCGGCCCGGGCGAGGGCGGAGCGCACCGCGGCCAGCGCGGCCCGCTCGACGTCCCGCTCGATCCCGGCCCCCCAGTGGCAGACGCCGCCCGTGCGGTACTCGGCGTAGACCGCCGCGTCGTCCCGCCCCGCCGCGCCCGCGCCGGCCGCCGTGCGGGTGTGGTGGACGACCCGCACCCGCAGGCCCCGGCGCGCGAGCTCCGCGCGGACCGCCTGGACCGTGTCCGTCCTGGCCGGGCCGGTGCGGAACCAGCCGGCGTCGATGTGCAGGGTGACCGTCCCCGTGACCTCGATGGACGGCGGGACCGGCAGGGCGGAGTCCACGACGTACTCCCGCACGAAGACCTCGAGCACCCGCTCCGGCGCGATCTCCCCGCCCTCGGCGTCCGTCAGCGCCTGCATCCTGCCGGCGAAGTCCGCCTGCAGGTCGCGCGGCAGGGTGAGGCCGTGCCGGGCGCTCATCACGTAGGCCAGGCCGCCCTTGCCCGACTGGCTGTTGATCCGCACCACCGCCTCGTACGTCCGGCCGACGTCCTGCGGGTCAAGCGGCAGGTACGGCACCCGCCACGGCAGATGCGCGGCGTCGTCCCCGGTGCGGACGGCCTCCCTTTCCACGGCGTCCAGACCCTTCTTGATGGCGTCCTGGTGGGAGCCGGAGAAGGCGGTGTAGACGAGGTCGCCGCCGTACGGGTGCCGGGGATGGACCGGCACCCCCGTGCAGTGCTCCACCGTACGGCGGACTCGGTCGAGGTCGGAGAAGTCGACGCCGGGGTCCACGCCCTGCGTGGAGAGGTTGAGCCCGAGGGTGACCAGGCACACGTTGCCCGCCCGCTCCCCGTTGCCGAACAGGCAGCCCTCGACGCGGTCGGCGCCCGCCATCACGGCCAGCTCCGCGGTGGCGACGCCGGTCCCCCGGTCGTTGTGCGGATGGACGGACAGGCACACGTGCTCGCGCCGCGACAGGTTGCGGTGCATCCACTCGATCTGATCGGCGAAGACGTTGGGCGTCGCGCGCTCGACCGTGGTGGGGAAGTTCAGGACGGTCTCGCGGCCGGCCTCCGGCTGCCACACGTCCATGACGGCCTCGCAGACCTCCAGCGCGAAGTCCGGCTCGGTGTCGGCGAAGTGCTCGGGCGAGAACTGGTAGCCGAGGTCGCAGCCGTCCAGCGTCCGCTCGGCGTACTTCATCACCAGCCGGGTCCCCTGGACGGCGAGGTCCTTGCACTCGTCGCGGTTCATGCCGAACACCAGGCCGCGGAACAGCGGCGAGGTCGCGGCGTAGAGGTGGACGGTGGCGCGCGGCGCGCCCTCCAGGCTCGCCACCGTGCGCTCGATCAGCTCGTCCCTGGCCTGCGTCAGAACGGAGATCCGGACGTCGTCGGGGATCAGGTCGCGCTCGACGAGCATCCGGACGAAGTCGTAGTCGTCCTTGCTGGCCGCCGGGAAGCCGACCTCGATCTCCTTGTAGCCCATGTTCACCAGGAGGTCGAACATGATCAGCTTCCGGGCCGGCGTCATCGGCTCGGCCAGCGACTGGTTGCCGTCGCGCAGGTCGGTCGACAGCCAGCGCGGTGCCGAGCCGATGGTCGCGTCGGGCCAGGCGCGGCCCGCGAGGGGAACCCGCGGAGAACCGCTGTAGCGTCCGAGATTCACGGTCGGCTCCTTAGGTGAGCGATCCGAAATAGGCGGAGTAGGAGTACGGCGAGAGCAGCACCTGCAATTGGTAGGAGTCGGTCTCGTCCTGCATGCGGAACGTGATCGAGATCTCGGGATAGGCGGCGGTGAGCCCCAGGCCGACGAAGTAGGAGTCACTCTCGAAGACGATGCGGTGCAGCCCGCGATCGAATCTGCGCCCGCGCCACTCCCCCACCCGGCCCTCGTGGTCGGTCTCCGCCTTGACATCGGCAGACCAGATGCCGTTGTCGATACGCTCGAGCCGCACGCGGATACCGGCGGCCGGCCGGCCGTAGAGGCCGTCCAGCGCCTGCAGAGCAATCCCCATCTCATCGCCACACAATCCCGGGCCTCTGACGACCCGGCTCAACGCTCTCGTCTTCCGACCTTGTGGCCCGGGCTTCGCCGCCTGCGTGCGGGTGCCGCCCGGGATGCTGTCACAGTGGCGCACCCCGTTATCGGCCCGGCATCGCCCCGCTATCGCCCAGGCATCGGCCGGCGATGGCCCGCCACGGCCGGGACGCGGCCGGGACGCGGCCGGCCGCCGGGCCGCACCCCGCGGCAGGCGGCGCAAGACCCCGCGCTCCGCCGTCCGCTCCCCCTTCGACCTGCGGTGATGGCACCCCGGAAGCGCGGCGATAAGGCCCCGATGGCGGGGGGTGTGAGCGTCGGTGCCGTAAGCGATCGGCGTACGGAACGCCGCGAACAGGGTGGAGGTAACCAAGTGGCCGCCAGCAGCAGCATCGTCAAGCGATTCGCCGTCTCCCTTTTCATCGCCCTCACGGCAGCGGCGTCGGCGGGCGCGATGGTCTCGGTGGCGTCGGCTTCCCACGCTCACGCCCGCACCGCCCGCACCGTCGTCGACGACAGCGCCAGGCCGCACAGCCCCGCGGGCATCCCGTCGCCGAGCCCCACCAACACCCACGTGAACCCCTGGGACTGACCCGCCGCCCGAGCGGCCGGAGACCTCGCGTCTCCGGCCGCTCGCGCTTTTCCCGGGCATTGTCCGGCCGCCCGCGTCGCTTTTCTGACTTAGCGACTTTCAACAGGTAAGGCGTCCTAGCAGATGCGCACGTGGACCGGAGTTCACCTGCCGGACCGCGCATTCGCCTAGCCACCGGCCGCCTTGCGCTGTACGATCCCTGACAACAATGTCAATATCGGACGCGCGGGCGACTACATGCCAGAGCAGGCGGTGATCGCACCTGACACCGTTTCCCCCGGTGATCACGGCTCCATCGCAAACATTCCGTAAACTGCCGTCGCACCACAAAGAGCCTTTTATGTGAGGCCACAATGCGCATATCGCGGAGAGCAAGCTCCGCTATCCGCGCTGTGCATGGTTCCAGCAGTTTCAGAGGGAGATGCATGTGGAGTTTCGCCTGCTAGGAGCCCTCGAAGTCACGGAGGGTGGGCAACGGCTCGACCTCGGGGGGGTGCGGCAGCACACGGTCCTGGCCGTGCTGCTGCTGGAGGCCAACCGCCCGGTCGCCGTCAGCCGTCTCATGGAGGCCATCTACGGGGACGACCCGCCCGCCACGTCCCGGGCCCAGGTGCAGATCTGCATCTCCGCCCTGCGACGCCTGTTCGCCGCCCACGGCCAGGATCAGATGATCGTCACGCGGTCCCAGGGATACGCCTTCCGGACCGACAGCGAGCAGATCGACATGCACCGCTTCGAGAGGCTCGTGCTGAAGGCGCGGCAGGCGCGCGACAACCGGGACGCGGACGAGGCCGTCAAGCATTACCGTGAGGCGCTGTCCCTCTGGCGCGGGCCGGCGCTCGAGGGCATCGAGAGCAGGATGGTCCAGGCGGCCGCGAGCTGGCTCGACGAGGAGAGGCTCGCCGCGAACGAGGACTGCGTCCAGCTCGAACTCGACCTCGGCCGGCACCACGAACTGGTGACGGAGCTGCGCAGGCTCGTGGAGGAGCACCCGCTCCGCGAACGGCTGCTCGGCCAGTTCATGACGGCGTTGTACCGTTCCGGCCGGCAGGCGGAGGCCCTGCAGGTCTACCGCGACGCCCGGCGGATGATGATCGACGAGCTGGGCATCGAGCCCAACGAGCGGCTGCAGCAGCTCGAACACGCCATCCTCACCGCGGACGAGAGCCTCCACGCGCCGCCGG
Organism: Microbispora sp. NPDC049633; assembly: GCF_040675265.1. Lineage (NCBI taxonomy): Bacteria > Bacillati > Actinomycetota > Actinomycetes > Streptosporangiales > Streptosporangiaceae > Microbispora > Microbispora sp. NPDC049633. The sequence goes on along the minus strand of NZ_JBFAOO010000100.1, from coordinate 13,075 downwards.
AGCGGGAGAGCGCGCGGATCGCCGTGGCCGAGCCCGCCGTCCCTCCCCCGGTGCCCGGCATGCTCCCCTCGGGGATCGCCGACTTCGTCGGCCGGCACGGGCACCTCGACGAGATACGGCGCCGTCTGACGCAGGTCTCCGACGGCATGGCGCGCTTCGCCGTGCCGATCATCGCGATCGCCGGCCGCGCGGGCATCGGCAAGACGACCATCGCGGTCCACGCCGCGCACAGCGTCGCCGACCACTACCCCGACGGTCAGCTCTTCGCCCGCATGCACGGCGGGGTCTCCCGCCCGGTCAGCCCGATGCAGGTGCTCGAACGGTTCCTGCGCGCCCTCGGGGTGCCCGGCACCGCGCTCCCCGACGGCCTCGAGGAGCGGGCGGAGACCTACCGCACGCTGCTCGCGGACCGCAGGATGCTGATCGTGCTGGACGACGTGGGCAGCGAGAGCCAGGTCCTGCCGCTGCTGCCGGGCAACCCCGCCTCCGCCGTCATCGTGACCAGCCGCAGCCGCCTCGTGGGGCTGGCCGGGGCCACCCACATCGACGTGGACCTGTTCGACTCGGCCCAGTCGGTGAACCTGCTCGCCCAGGTGGCCGGCGGCGGGCGGGTGGCGTCGGAGCAGAGCTCCGCCGAGGCCCTCGCCGACCTGTGCGGCCACCTGCCCCTGGCCCTGCGCATCGCCGGCGCGCGGCTGGCGGCGCGACCGCACTGGAGCGTCGAGCAGCTCGTCGACCGCCTCAGGGACGAGACGCGCAGGCTCGACGAGCTGATGCACGGCGAGATGGGCATCCGGGCCAGCCTCTCGCTCACCTACGACAACATCAGCCAGGAGGCGCGGCGGCTGCTGCGGCGGCTGGCGATCCTCGACTCCCACGTGTTCTCCGTGTGGACCGGCGCGGCCCTGCTCGACCAGTCGTTCGCCGAGGCCCAGGACCTGCTCGACAACCTCGCCGACGCCCACCTCGTCGAGGTGACGGTCGGCCGGGGGAAGCACACCCAGTATCGGTTCCACGACCTCGTCAAGGTGTTCGCCCGCGAGCGCCTGGCCGCGGAGGAGCCGGTGGCGGAGCGGAAGGCCGCGTTGTCCCGGGTGCTCGGCTCGCTGCTGTCGCTGACGGACGCGGCCAGGGCGCGGGAGTTCGGCTCGGACGTGCTCGCCCGCAAGGAGGGCCCGATCCCCCAGCCGCTGCCGGAAAGGCTCGTCGAGCAGCTCGTCGCCGAGCCGATGGCGTGGTTCGAGCGCGAGCGCCACCTGCTGGTCTCCGGCATCCGGCAGGCGGCGCAGGCGGGCTTGGTGGAGCTGTGCTGGCGGCTCGCCGCGAACGCCGCGATGTTCTTCGAGTCACGGGTCTACCTGGACGACTGGCGGGAGACCCACGAGCTCGCGCTGGAGGCGGCGCGGCAGGCCGGGGACCTGCGCGGCCAGGCCGAGATGCTGTACACCATCGGCTCACTGTCGTTCAGCGAGCAGCGGTTCGACGACGCCAGGCGCGAGCTGGAGGCGGCGGTGCGACTGTTCGAGGAGGTCGGCGACGAGCTCAGGATCGCCCTGGCGATCCGCAGCATCGCGGTCCTGGAACGCATCAACGGGCGGTTCGCGGAGGCGGTCGCCAACTACGAGAAGGCGCTGCGGGTGTTCCACAACGCGGGCGACCACGTCTCCGCCGCGCACACCCTGCACAGCCTCGCCCAGGTGCGCCTCGACTGCGACGACCTCGACAGCGCCAAGGCGCTGCTGTCCGAGGCGCTGACGCGGAGCAAGGCCGGAGGCGACCGCAGGGTGACGGCGCAGGTGCTGCACCGGATGGGGCAGGCGCATCTGCAGGCGGACGAGTTCGGCCTGTCCGCCGGCGCCTTCGAGGAGTCGCTGACGGTCGTGCGGGACATCGGCGACTCCATCGGCGAGGCGTTCGCCCTGCACGGCCTGGGCGTCGCCCGGCTGCGCCAGGGCAGGATCGCCGAGGCCGGCGAGACGCTGAACGAGGCCCTGCGGCTCGCGACCAGCTCGCGGCACCGGCTCGCGGAGGCCCGCGTGGTGTCCGGGCTCGGCGAGGTCGCCATCGCGAACGGCGAGAACGACCAGGCCGCGGCGCATCTGCGCAGGGCGGCCTCCCTGTTCCGCGGGATGCAGATGCCGCTGCTCGAAGCGCAGACCCTGATCATGCTGAGCGACGCGCTGTACGCCACGGGCGACTACGACGAGGCCGACGACGCGATGACCCGCACGCTCGACCTCGCGGACCGGATCGACCCGCGCGCCGGGCGGCAGGTGCGCGAGCGGCTTTCCCGTACGCGGCCGGGCCGCCCCGACGTCCGCGGCGGGCTGCGGATCTCGGACGGCCTGGGACCGGTGGTCAGGACCTGACCTCGCACTCTGGGAGGTGCCGCGGCCCCCGGCGGTTGCGATGCTGTGAGGGCAGCCAGCAGGCAGCCAGGACGCCATGCGCGCCATCGTGGACGTTTGGGGAGGACACCGTATGAGTGGCAATCACCCCGGCGAGCTCGTTCTCCCGGTCATCGAGGCCAAGGTCGCCGAGATCTGGAAGCAGGTGCTCGACGTGCCGGACGGAAGTGAGGACGCGACCTTCTTCGACCTGGAGGGCGAGTCGATCGCCGCGGTCCGCCTCGTGTCCCGTATCGAGGAGGAGCTCGGCGTCAGCGTCGACGTCGGCGACCTCTTCGAGGAGGACCCGAACCTCGACGCGCTGGTCCGCATGGTCGCGGGGAAGGCGGCGGTCTCGCCCGCCGCGTGACCGAACCGGCGTGTCGTGGCCGGAGGCGTGCTCCACGCCTCCGGCCTTTCCGTCTGCCCGGGCCTCTGTCCCGCGCGCACGCCGTAAGCGGTGGGTGGACTCCGGGCACACGTACGAGACGGTCCCGCGGCACGCCGTTGGGCCGCGGAACCGTCTCGGCGGAGGGGGTGTGGTCTAGATGTAGAAGGTGCCGGGCTCCTGGCCGCACAGCACCCGGCCGTAGAGCTCGGTGTTGGTGTTGGGGTGCATCAGCGCGTGCAGGTTCACCGCGGTGATGTCACGGGCGATCCGCTGGATCGGCACCTGGGTGTAGATGGAGGAGCCGCCGCTGGCCATGGCGAGGACGTCCGCGGCCTCCTTGCCCAGCCGGCACACCGCGCCCATGTCCGCGCGCGCCCTGGCCCGCTCCTCCAGCGTCCACTGCTCGCCCGTCACACCCTTGCCGTCCACCAGGCCGGTCAGGCGCTGGGCGTGGAACTCCGCCTCGTCGATCTTGAGCGACGCCTCCGCCACCTGCAGGTGGGTCAGCGGGGCCTCGCTCTGGCTCTCGTAGTGCGTGTAGGTGATCTTGCGGTTGGGCAGGCGCTCGAAGAACGCCTCCCTGGCCGCCCGGGCCAGGCCGATCACCGTGCCGACCGAGGACGCGGAGGCGACCGGCAGCAGCGGCGTCCGGTAGATGGGGCTGGCGGCGTTCAGCTTCGACGCGTACTGCCCCATGAGCACCGCGGGCAGCGGAAGCACCCGCTCGGCCGGGATGAACACGTCCTGGGCGACCGTGGTGACGCTGCCGGTGCCCCGCAGGCCGGAGGTGTGCCAGTCGTCCACGATCTGCAGGTCCGACATCGGCACCAGCGCCATGATCGGCATGGGCTCGCCCTCGGGGCCGACCTGGATCGCCACGATCTCCTGCCAGTGGCTGTGCCAGGCGCCGCTGACGAACCCCCACTTGCCGTTCACCACGACGCCGCCGTCCACCGGGGCGGCCATGGCGGTGGGGCTGAGCGTGCCGCACACCCGCACGTCCGGCGTCGAGAACACCTCGTCCTGCACCTCGTCGGGGAACAGGCAGGCCATCCAGGTCGGGATCCAGTAGACCGAGGCCGTCCAGGCGGTGGAGCCGTCGGCCCGCCCGAGCTCGGCCGCCACTTCGAGGAGGGTCCGAGTGTCGCACTCGTAGCCGCCGTAGCGGGCGGGCACCCGCATCTTGAAGATACCGGCGTCGGCCAGGGCCTCGATCGACTCGTCGTGGATCCGCCGGTTCTCCTCCGCCCAGTCCGCGTGGCCGCGCAGCAGCGGCAGCAGTTCGGACGCGCGCCGAACCAGTTCCTCCCGTGTCGGAACCCCGGTCGTCAACATCGTTTCCTCCTCGTGCCGTCGGCGCTGAAGCCGCTCCTCGCGTCCCAGCTCACGGCACATGGGGCGGGCAGGGCGCTCGCCCCCACGACGCGCCAATGCAGTGCGACGCAGTGCAGTGCGATGCAGTGCAGTGCCGTGCAGTGCCGTGCAGTGCGATGCAGTGCGGTGCGGTGGCCGCCGCTGGGTCTCCTCGACTGTCGCACCGGCCCCGCGGGCGGCACACCTTTCTGGTTGCGCAGCCCGGCCGCGCCGTCCCGGGGCGGGACGTCACCGGCCGCCGCCGGTGGCGCTCCGGGGGACGCGGCTCAGGCCGCGAGCGCGCCGGCCGGTGCCGGGTGCTCCGCGCCGCCCCCGCCGACGATGCGCGCGCGGCCGTGGTTGCCCTTCGTGAGCAGGTCGGCGAGCAGCTGCCCGCCCTCCGGGTCGCGCAGCGCCGCCGCGGCGGCGGCCAGATCCCGCGCCACCGCGTCCAGGACCGCGGCGACCGGCTCGGCGTTCTGCCGGAGGATGTCGCACCACAGGCCGGGAGCCCCGCCCGCGACCCGCGTGATGTCCCGCAGGCCCGGCCCCACCAGGGAGAGCGTGGTCTCGTCCGCGCCGGCGAACCTCGCCGCCAGCGCCGCCGAGACCAGGTGCGGCGCGTGCGAGCTCGTGGCGACGGCCAGGTCGTGGACGTCCGGCGCCAGCAGCCGGTGCTCCGCTCCGCACGCCGCCACCAGTTCGGCCACCACGCGCACCGATCGCAGCGACGTCGTGGGAAGCGGGCAGAGCGTCCACGGCCGTCCGGCGAACAGGTCCGCCCGGGCGGCCAGGGGACCCGACGCCTCCGCGCCGGCCATCGGGTGCCCCGGCACGTACGCGGTGAGGTCGCAGCCCGCCCGCTCGACCTCGGCGACGACGCGGGCCTTGGTGCTCGCGACGTCGGTGTAGACGGCGCCGAGCCCCCTGGCCTGGGCGTCCCGCAGCACGGCGGCCACCGTGGACGGCGGCGTGGCGACGACCACCACGTCCGCCGCGGGCGCGCCGGGGGTCAGCGCGACGCCCGCGCCCATCCGCTCGGCGGCGGCCACCGCGTGCGGGTCGCGGTCGGACAGCGCGACCTCGACGCCCGCCTTGCGCAGCGCGAGCGCGGCAGAGGCGCCGATCAGACCACAGCCGATGATCGTGACGCGGCGAATCGACGACGAAGTCATCATGCCTCTCCCTTGGTGCGATTACGGATCTCCGCATCGGCAATCTCGCGCGTTTGCGTGGCACCGGCCAGACAGGGCGGCGTCAGCAAGATGCCCGGGCGGTACAGCTTCCTGCCAGCCCTCGTCCCGGCCGGGGAGAACCCTTGGGATGACAATTCTCCTGACCTCCAGTCAATTCACCGGCGAGAGATCCGGCTGCCACGAGGGGACCACGGCCGGCTCTTTCCCGTACGGGCCGGCGTTGGCAGGAAACGGCTATCGGCGGGCAACATGCTGCCTTTCATTCGCCTTGTTGGCGACTTACGCCGGGCCGCACAGTTTTGCCATGAAAAACATTTCGCGGTTTCCCCGCACCCTTTCCGCGACAGGCGGGACGACGTGGGATCGGCCGTCCCCCCGCGTTCACTCATGTCGTTCCCGCGCAGGAGACGCCTCGACGAACGCCGCCGGGAGCGCGTGATGGTCGCCCTGGTCACCGGCGCCGCCGGCGGCATCGGAGCCGAGGTCGCCCGGGTGCTCGCCGAGGACGGCGTGCCGGTGGCGGCCGTGGACCGCGACACGGACGCGCTGCGCACCGTCGTCGGCAAACTGGTCGCCGACGGGCTGGAGGCGGTCGCGTTCGCCGCGGACGTCACCTCGGCGGCGCGGGTCGAGGCGGTCGTGGACGAGGTCGAGCGGCGGCTCGGCCCGATCGACCGGCTGGTGAACGCCGCGGGCGTGCTGCGCGTGGGCGAGGTCAGGACGCTGTCGGACGACGACTGGGCCGCGACGTTCGCGGTCAACGTCACCGGCGTCTTCCACGTCTCGCGGGCGGTGGTGAACAGGATGGCGCCGCGGCGGGCCGGCGCCGTCGTCACCGTCGCCTCGAACGCGGCGCACACGGCCCGCGTCGGAATGTCCGCCTACGGCGCTTCGAAGGCGGCGGTGACGATGTTCACCAAGAACCTGGGCCTGGAGGTCGCCCGTTACGGCATCCGCTGCAACGTGGTGGCGCCCGGCTCGACGGACACTCCGATGCTCACCGCGCTGTGGCACGACGGTGACGGCCACCGGGCCTCCATCGAGGGCGCCCCGGACCTCTATCGCACCGGAATCCCGCTGAGAAAGATCGCGCGACCGGCCGACATCGCGGAGGCCGTCGCGTTCCTGCTCTCGGAAAGAGCCGGTCACATCACCATGCAACACCTGACGGTGGACGGCGGCGCGACCCTCGGCGCCTGATAACGAAATCTACAAATCACGGCACACAAGAGGATTTCGATGGCAGGAATTCCACAGATCGCACCGTATTCCATGCCGGAGGCCGGAGAACTGCCGGGGAACACGGCGTCCTGGACGGTCGATTCGAGACGGGCCGTGCTGCTGCTGCACGACATGCAGAACTTCTTCCTGGAGCCGTTCCCCGCGGGCCGGCCTCCGGTGGTCGACCTGGTGGGCAACGCGACGGCGCTGCGGAACCGGTGCGCCCGCCTCGGCATCCCCGTGGCGTACACGGGACAGCCCGGGAACATGACGGAGGAGCAGCGGGGGCTGCTCAGGGAGTTCTGGGGCCCCGGCATGACGGCCGAGCCGTCCCACCGGGACATCGTCGCCGCGGTGGCGCCCGCCCCCGGCGACTGGCTCTTCACCAAATGGCGCTACAGCGCCTTCCACAGGACCACGCTGCTGAGCCGGATGCGGGAGAGCGGCCGCGACCAGCTGATCCTCGCGGGGGTGTACGCCCACGTGGGCATCCTGATGACCGCGGTCGACGCCTTCACCAACGACATCCAGCCCTTCCTGGTGGCCGACGCCATCGCGGACTTCACCGCCGCCGACCACCGCATGACGCTCGACTACGCCGCCCGGCGGTGCGGTGTGACCGTCACGACCGAGCAGGTGCTGGCGGACCTCTCCGCGGCGCCGGACCTTTCCCCCACGCCGGGCCTCGCCCCGGTGCCGGGCCTTTCCTCGAGTTCGGAGGGACAGCGATGACGGCCGAACGACTCCTCGACAAGGTGCTCTCCCCGGATCCTCCCGCCTTCGCGCTGCTGCACCGTGCGGGGGCCGGCCGCCGGGGGCTGCTCGACATCCTCGTGGGCGACATGTCCGCGGTCGGGACGCTCGACGAGCTACCCCTTCCCGACGGTCCCGACGGTCCCGACGGCCCCGGCGGCTCCGAGGGCTCCGCCGGGGAGGCCCGGCACGAGACGCTGGCCGTCATCCCCTTCCGGCAGATCACCGAGCGGGGCTTCACCGTGGTGGACGACGACGAGCCGCTGCTGGCGATGACGATCGCCGAGCAGGGGACGCTGCCGCTCGCCGACGCGCTGCGGCTGATCCCCGACGCGCCCGTGGTCGCCGGCGGCCGCCGCGTGGACCTGGACGACGACGAGTACGCGGCCGTGGTCCGCAAGGTGATCGAGGAGGAGATCGGCCACGGCGAGGGCGCCAACTTCGTCATCAAGCGGTCGTTCACCGCGGAAATCTCCGGCTACTCCGTGCGGAGCGCCCTGACGTTCTTCCGCCGGCTGGTGGAACGCGAGGCGGGGACGTACTGGACCTTCGTCATCCACACCGGCGACCGCACGTTCGTCGGCGCCTCCCCGGAACGGCACGTCAGCCTGTCCGGCGGCGTCGCGACGATGAACCCGATCAGCGGCACCTACCGCTACCCCGCGTCCGGCCCGACCCTGCCGGGGCTCATGGACTTCCTCGCCGACCGCAAGGAGGCCGACGAGCTCTACATGGTGGTCGACGAGGAACTCAAGATGATGGCGCGCATCTGCCACTCCGGCGGGCGTGTGTCCGGGCCGTACCTGAAGGAGATGGCCAGGCTCGCGCACACCGAGTACTTCATCGACGGCCACACCAACCGCGACGTACGCGAGATCCTGCGCGAGACGCTCTTCGCGCCCACCGTCACCGGGAGCCCGCTGGAGAGCGCCTGCCGGGTGATCAGCCGCTACGAGCCGGAGGGACGCGGCTACTACAGCGGCGTCGTCGCGCTCATCGGCAGGGACGCCGACGGCGGCCGCACGCTCGACTCCTCCATCCTCATCCGCACGGCGGACATCGACAGCGAGGGCCGGGTGCGGATCGCGGTGGGCGCCACCCTGGTGCGTCACTCGGACCCGCTGTCGGAGGCGGCGGAGACGCGGGCCAAGGCGGCCGGGCTGCTCGACGTGCTCTGCATGGAGCCGCCGGCGCGCTTCGCCGACCACCCCGACGTGCGCCGGGCGCTCGACGCCCGCAACGACACGATCGCCGGCTTCTGGCTGCGGGAGGACGAGGACCGGGTCCAGTGGACGCCCGGCCTGATCGGCCGGCGGGTCCTCGTGGTGGACGCCGAGGACAACTTCACCTCGATGATCGCCCACCAGCTCCGGTCGCTCGGCCTGCACGTGACCGTACGGCGGTTCGACGAGCCGTACCCGCTGGACGGCCACGACCTGGTGGTCCTCGGCCCCGGCCCGGGCGACCCCCGCGACGTCGCCCATCCCAAGATCGCCCATCTGCGCGAGGCCGTACGCCGGCTGCTGCGGGAGCAGCGTCCCTTCGTCGCGGTGTGCCTGAGCCACCAGGTGCTCAGCACCGCGCTCGGGCTGCCGCTGGTGCGCAGGCCCGTGCCGAACCAGGGCGTTCAGCGCGAGATCGACCTGTTCGGCCGCCGGGTCAGGGTCGGTTTCTACAACGCGTTCGCCGCCAGAGCCGACGCCGACGTCGTCGAGATCCCCGGACTGGCCGCACCCGTCGAGGTCTGCCGCGACCCGCGCACCGGAGAGGTGCACGCGCTGCGCGGCCCCGGGTTCGGCTCGATGCAGTTCCACGCCGAGTCGGTGCTCACCGAGAACGGCGTGTCCATCCTCCGCGACGCCATCGTCGCGGTGCTCGACCGGCTGCCGGTCCACCAGTGAGACCGGACCACCAGGGAGACCGGACCACCAGTGAGACCGGACCACCAGGGAGACCGGACCACCAGGGAGAACAGTCCAGCAGTGAGGGGCAGGAGATGACGACCGTACTGATCGCCGGCGGCGGCGTCGGCGGCCTCGCCGCGGCCATCGCCGTCGCCGGCCAGGGGCACCGGGCCGTGGTCCTGGAACGGCGCGAGGAGTTCACCGAGATGGGGGCCGGCATCCAGATCGCCCCCAACGGCTTCCGCGCGCTCGACCGGCTCGGCGTCGGCGGCGAGGTCCGCGCCCTCGCCGTCCACATCGAGGAGCTGCGCTTCATGGACGGCACGACCGGCGAGCGCGTGGCGGGCATGCCGCTCACCGAGCGCTACCGCGCCCGGTTCGGCGGCCCGTACGCCGTGGTGCAGCGGATGGACCTCTACGGCCCGCTGCTGGCGGCCTGCCGCGAGTCGGCCTGGATCGAGCTGCGCGCGGGCAGTCACGTCGTCGGCTACGAGCAGGACGCGGACGGCGTCAGCGCGGTCCTCGCGAGCGGCGAGCGGGTGCGCGGCGGCGCGCTGATCGGGGCCGACGGCATCCGCTCGGCGGTGCGCGCCCGGCTCGTCGGCGACGGCGACCCGCGGGTGTCCGGGCACACGATCTACCGGTCGGTCATCCCCATGGACCGGGTGCCCGAGGACCTGCGGTGGAACACCGTGACGCTGTGGGCCGGCCCCGGCTGGCACTTCGTCCACTACCCCATCGGCGGCGGCAGGTTCCTCAACCTCGCGGCCACCCGCGACGACGGCGCGCGGCACGTGGTGACGGGCCGGCCCGTCCCCCGCGAACGCGTCCTCGGCGAGTTCCCCGGGCTCGGCGACACCGCCGCGCGCCTCCTGCGACTGGGCGAGGAGTGGAGGGAGTGGGTGCTGTGCGACCGCGACCCCGTGGACGACTGGACCGACGGCCGGGTGGCGCTGCTCGGCGACGCGGCGCACCCCATGCTGCAGTACGCCGCGCAGGGCGCCTGCATGGCCCTGGAGGACGCGGTCCTGCTCGGCGAGCTGCTCGACTGCGGCGCCGACGAGTTTCCCCAGCGCTTCGAGAAGTACAACGCCCTGCGGCGGGCACGCACCGCGGCGGCGCAGATCGTCGCCCGTGAGATGGGCCGCGTGCTGTACCACCCGGCCGGCCCCGGCGCGGTCGCCAGGAACCGGATGCTGGCCGCGCTGTCCGAGGACGAACTGCACGACAAGGTCTCGTGGCTGCACGGCGCCCGGGACTTCGTCGAAGCCCTCCCCCTGAGCTGAACCGACCTGAGAGAGGAAACCCCTGATATGTGCGGCATCGCCGGCTGGGTGAGTTACGCGAGCGATCTGACCGGGCAGACGGAGACGATCTCCGCCATGACGGCCACTCTGGAATACCGGGGCCCGGACGCGGGAGGCGTGTGGACATCTCCCCGCGCCGCCCTCGGGCACCGCAGGCTGGCGATCATCGACCTGGAGGGCGGGCGGCAGCCGATGGCGGCCGGCGACGAGGCCCTGCCGGTCATGACGTACAACGGCGAGGTCTACAACTACCGGGAGCTGCGCGTCGAGCTCGAGGCCCTGGGCCAGGAGTTCCGCACGTCGAGCGACTCGGAGGTGGTGCTCCGCGCGTACCTGCAGTGGGGACCGGCCTTCGCCGAGCGGCTCGACGGCATCTTCGCCCTCGGCATCTGGGACCCCCGCACCGAGGAACTGCTGCTGGTCCGCGACCGGATGGGGGTCAAGCCGCTCTACTACTACCCGACGCCCGACGGCCTGCTGTTCGGATCGGAGCCGAAGACGATCCTCGCCCACCCCGAGGCGGAGGCCGTCGTGGACGCCGACGGGTTGCGGGAGATCTTCAGCATCGTCAAGACGCCGGGCCACGCGGTGTTCCGCGGCATGTACGAGGTCCGCCCGGCCACCGTGATGCGCTTCTCCCGCGACAGCGCGTCCGAGGAGTGCTACTGGCGGCTGGAGGCCCGCGAGCACACCGACGACCTGGCCACGACGGTCGTCACCGTGCGCCGGATGCTGGAGGAGATCGTGGAGCGGCAGATGGTCGCCGACGTCACCGTCGGCACACTGCTGTCCGGCGGCCTCGACTCCAGCGCCATCACCGCGCTCGCCGCCCGCGTGCTCGCCCGCAAGGGGGCCGGGCCGCTCAAGGCGTTCTCGGTCGACTTCCAGGGGCACGAGACGCGGTTCCAGTCGAACGTCCAGTGGGAGGACCCGGACACGCCGTTCGCGATCGAGGTCGCCGAGCACGTGGGGGCCGAGCACATCATCGTCGAGCTGGAGAACGCGCAGATCCTCGACCCCGAGGTGCGCGAGGCCGTCCTGCGGGCCCAGGACCTGCCGGTGTCCACCGGCGACATGGAGTATTCCCTGCTGGTCCTGTGCCGGGCGCTGAAGGAGCGCATGACGGTGGCCCTGTCGGGGGAGGCGGCCGACGAGCTGTTCGGCGGCTACACCTGGTTCCACGACCGCGAGGCCGTCGAGTCCGACACCTTCCCCTGGCACCACCCGTTCGAGAAGGCCGGCGGGATCGGCGCGCTGCGCGCGGTCGGCCTCTGGGACCGGCTTGGGCTCGGCGAGTACGTCAAGCGGCGCTACACCGAGGCGCTGGAGGACGTGCCGCGGCTGCCCGGCGAGACCGGTCTGGAGGCGCGGATGCGGGAGCTCACCTTCCTCAACCTCACCCGGTGGGAGCGCTTCCTGCTCGACCGCAAGGACCGGGTCAGCATGGCCGCGAGCCTGGAGGTGCGCGTTCCGTTCACCGACCACCGGCTGGTCGAGTACGTCTACAACACGCCCTGGGCGATGAAGACCTTCGACGGCCGGGAGAAGAGCCTGCTGCGCGCCGCCATGCGCGGGGTGCTGCCCGACTCGGTGCTGGACCGGAAGAAGAACCCCTACCCCTCCACGCAGGACGAGAAGTACGAGGTGGCGCTGCGCGAGCGGATGGAGGCGATCCTCGCCGAGCGCGGCCCGGTGCTCGACCTGGTGTCGGAGTCCGAGGTGCGCATGCTGCTCGACGCGCCCGTCGGCACGTACGCCATGGGCGGGCCCTGGAGCGCCCGCGCGGTCATCGAGAGGCTGATCGAGTTCAACACCTGGGTCCGGATGTACGGCGTGCGCGTCGAGCTGTGACGACGGTTCGACGACAAGGAGCGGATGACGACGAGGAGCGAACCTCCCGGGACGGCCGTGACGCGGCCGTCCCGACGGCGTTTTGCGTGGCGTTTCGCGGCGGCGTCGACGGCGCTGTTCGAACGGGGTCCGCGGCGGCGGGTGCAGGAGGCGCGGCCGTGACGCGGCCGGTCGGCGGCGTTCACGGTGCTGTTCCAATGGGGGTCCGCGGCGGCGGGTTCAGGAGGCTGCGAAGAAACGGCGCAGCACCGGCGCGAGCGCGGCGGCCGTCTCCGCGTGGTACCCCCCATCGCACACAGGGTCCGCCTCGGCACGGCGATCCCCGCCACCGGCAGAACCCGCCCCGCCATGGCGATCCCCGCCGCCCGCGGGAACCGTCTCGGGGTGGTCCCGCCCACCGGCGGCACCTGCCAGGAGCCGCAGCCGGGCGCACGGCAGGACGCCGGCGAGCGCCCGCGCCGCGCCACGCAGGAACGCCGGGCCCCCGGCCCGGCCGGTCACGAGCACGGGCGCGGTGACGCAGGCCCAGCGGTGGGCGGGCAGCGGCGCGCCGGACATGGTCGCGCCCATCACGGCGCCGTCGTAGACGAGGGTGTGCGCGGCGGCCTCGAACTCGGGCCACGCCGGGGAACGCCGGTGCACGGCGACGCGCTCGGCGGGCAGGCCCGCCGCCCGCGTCAGGAAGAACTCGACCGCGTCCCCCCGCCGGCCG
>NZ_JBFAOO010000099.1:0-27064 GCF_040675265.1 Microbispora sp. NPDC049633 | reverse complement strand
CACGCCGCGAACACCTCCTCGGGCGTGGCGGGCGGCCTATCCGCCGGGCCACCCCGACCACCGCGGCGCGGACGACACCGCCGCGCTGCGCGACATCCTCACCCCGCTGCTGGGCGGGAAGATCACCGGCGAGATCCTGCCCTGGAGCCTGCTCGCCGTGGACGGGGACGACGTGGTGGCAGGCGGCGTCGTGGTCAGTCTCTTCCACGGCCGGCCCTGGGTGGTCGAGGTCTTCCGCCACCCCGCGCGCACGCCCCCGGGCCTCGGCGCCCGCATGCTCGCCGCCGTACGGATGAGGGCGGCGGCCGGCGGATGCGAGCGGCTGGGCCTTGTCGTGACCGAGGGCAACCCGGCCAGACGTGTGTACGAACGGCTCGGCTTCACCCTGGTCGCGAGCTCGATGACCGTGGTCATCCCGAGTTGACCGTCACGAACTCCTTCAGCTCCCGCTCGTAGCGCGCGGGGTCGGCGTTCCAGGAGCCGGTGTGCCCGCCGCCGCTCGTCCGTACGAGCCTGACGATGTCGGGACGGGCCTCGGCGAACCGGAGCGCCGGGGCGACCGGCACGGTCGCGTCGCCGTCGTCCACGAAGACCAGCGTGGGAATCTTGAACTCCCGCGCGTGCCGCAGGTGGTCGACGTCGTCGAACGACATGCCGGTACGCCGCTCGACGACCCATTCGCCCACCGTCACGAGGAAGCCGGGCACGCCCATCTGCTCGGCCCCGAGGGCGATCGGCGCCCGCCAGTCGATGACCGGGCTGTCGAGGATCATGGCCTTGATCGGTTCGCCGGGCAGGTTGCGCACGGCCATCGGCACGATGCCCCCGCCCATCGACCAGCCGTACAGGACGATGCCGGTCGCGCCCTGCTTCCTGGCGTACGTGATGGCCGCGGCCACGTCCTGCCACTCGGTGGCGCCGAGGTGGAACTTGCCGTCGGGGCTCGCCGGGGCGTCCTCGTCGTTGCGGTAGGTGATGCCCAGCACCGGCATCCCCAGGCTGTGGAAGACCGGCAGCACGCGCAGCGCCTCGGCCGGGCCGCCGTTGCGGCCGTGCACGGCGATCACCCAGGTCGCCGAGGTGCCCTCGGTCCGCCAGCCGGGGAAGTCGCCGAGCGGCGAGGGGATCTTCACGTCCCGGTACGGCACGCCGGCGGCGGCCGGGGTCGCGTGACCCCACATCCAGCGGTCGAAGTAGGCGCGCACCCCGGGACGCAGCTCACCGCGGACGACCTCGGTGACCTTCCTGGTCACCGTGCCCGGCCCGGCCACGATCGCCGGTCCCAGCACGGCGTTGCCGTCGGCCCAGGTCAGGCCGTACGTGCCGGGGGCGTCCGTGTCGGTGCCGCCCTTGATCGTGACCTGGTCGCCGCTGACGGCCGTCACCTCCAGGGGATAGCCGGAGGTGTGGTCGGGGTCGATCACGAGCCCGGAGTAGTACCACCCCGCGCCGCCGACGGCGGCCACCGCGAGCACCACGACGACGGCGAGCGTCCACAGCAGGCGGCGCCGCCATCGTGTCGTCCTGCGCATGCCCAGAATCTACTGGGCGTTTTGCTCTTCTTTAAGTGCGGGCGGTGGTTCACGTGCGGATGACGCCTTTCGTGCGCATGAGGAACTCGCCCAGGTAGGCGTCGTGCGGCACCCACGGCGGCATCCGGTAGGTGGGGGTGTCGCCCAGGTAGACGTTCCTGATCGACGGGTCCTCCACGAGGCGGTCGATCAGTTCGTCGTCCTCCGTGATCGCGGTCAGCACGAGCGTGTTCCGCAGCGGCTCGATGCCGTCCGCCCGGCTCCAGGGCGCGAACCACACACAGGGGAAGGACAACTCGATGCCCGCCTGCGGCGCGTCCGGCCGGTCCACCCGGAAGACGGCCGGGCGCAGCACCCCGCTGCCGTCGCCGAGCTCGTCCACCACGCCGTCGCCGCCGAGCACCGGCGTCGCGCCGTCCACGTGGTCGAGCAGGTACTTCTCGATCGCGCGCGCGTCCGCGACCGGCTGGACGGGCAGCACCGCGCCCTCGTCCTCCGGCGGCAGGCTCGGGATCGCGGCGAGCCGTTCCGCCACGGCCTCGGCCACCGGCGCGGGATCGCCCTCCACGAAGACGGCGGTCGTGTTCACGCAGGCCGTCCCCCCGAATGCGCTGACCGAGTCCACGATCGTGCCGAGGTGGGACTCCCAGTCGTCCTCGGTGAGCAGGATCTTGGATCGTCCCGGGCCCTGCGGCAGCACCCTGACGTCGTTGCCGTATTTGTTCACGACCTCCTCGCCGCCGTACACCATGGCGAGGTCCGCGTCGCGGATGATGTCGTCGGCCACCGCGTAGTCGGTCGGCAGGAGCACCACCTGGTCCTCGCCGAACCCCGACTCCCGCAGCGCCGTGATCAGACGGTGCGGGGTGAACGGCTCGCGCCGCGAGGGCCGCACCGCGACCCGGTAGCCGAGCGCCAGGGCCTCCAGCCACAGCGTGTGCACCCCCGGGTGGTTGCCCGCGGCGTGCACGGCGAAGACGTCGCCGCGCCGGGTCCAGACCGCGTGGCCGTCGCAGGTGAGCGGGTCACGCCAGTCGTCCACCGCGCCCTGCGGCCGGGCGTGCCGGGTGGTGCGGTACGCCTCGCCGGCGCGCCGCCCGATGCCCGCGGTCGCCGAACGGACCACGGCGATCGGCATGCCCGAGACGCGGCTGACGATGTGCTGGTACTCCTCCGCCGGAATGCCGCTCACCGTTCCGGTCGCGAACAGCCGTCCCGCGCGGGCGAGGGCCGCCGCGCGATCGTGGGGCGGCGCGGTCCGCGCCTCGCGCAGGGCCGCCATCGTCCGCTGGACGAACAGGCGCGGCACCAGGCTCAGCTCGGCGACCGGCGCCCCGGTCAGCTCCGTGATCGTCTGCCGGCTGCGGCTGTGGTACGGCCCGCCCGCGCCCAGGGCGTCGAGCAGGATCAGCTGCTCCATCTAGTACACCCCCTCGATGACCGGTTCGTTGTCGAAGGTGGGGAGCGGGCCGACGTCGGCGACGGAGTCGCCCATCTGTCCCGGCGGCGGCGCCACGCGGGTGGCCAGGTCGCGTTCGAGGTTGTTGGGCAGCAGGAAGCTCTTGCTGACGTGGTGCATCACCACCTGACCGCGGTCGCCGTACCGGGCGACCTCGCCGGTCTCCTGGTCCACCACGGAGAACGTGATGTAGGGCGAGAACGTGTCGAAGACGACGATGTCCTCCTCCGGCGAAGTGACGCGCTCGGCCAGGCCGCCGAGGATCATCGTGCTGCCGTACGTGCCGTACAGCTTGACGCCGGGGAACACCTCGGTGCGGAGCAGATAGCGCGTGTCGGGGTCCATGTGGGCCCCGCCCCAGCTGATCGCGGCGATCTTCGCGTTGATCAGGTCGACGAGCGCGTTCCTGCGGGCCAGCCGGGTCAGCAGCGGCGGCGTGGTCACCAGCACCCGCACGTCCTGCGTCTCCAGGATGTAGGCGCTCTGGTCGATCAGGTGCTCGGCGTAGCGCTCGGCCTCGTCGGCGCGGCCCTCGGCGATGCATCTCTTGACCCACCGGGGGTCCATGTCGACGGTGAACCGGATGCCGCCCCGTCGCGCGGCCTGCCAGCGGACCAGTTCGCCGAAGACGTGCGGCCCGGTCGGTCCGAGCGCCAGCCAGTGGCCGCTCTCGGGGTAACCCCTGGCCCGCAGGTCCTGCTCGGTCCGGTGCATCAGCCGTTCCAGCCAGTCCCGCAGCACCACGACGCGTTTGGGCGGTCCGGTCGTCCCGCCGCTCTCGAACACGCCGACGACGTCGGCGTCCGGGCCGTAGCCCCGGGGAATGAGGTCCTCCACCCGGACGTCGCGCAGCTCGTTGGCCACATTGGGAAAGCGGCGCAGGTCGTCGAAGGTGCGCACGTCCTCGCGCGGGTCGAAGCCGAGGGTCTTCGCCCGCTCCAGCCAGTACGGCGAGCCGGTCTCGGGGCTGAAATGCCACCGCATGGCGGCCTCGATGAACTCCGGGCCCTCCGGGACCTGGTCGAGCGGGCAATCGAGAATCTGTTCCGGTGCCATATCCCGCCCCTTTGGCTTGGAAATGCCCTGAAAAGCCAGGCTATTTCCGTGTGATTCGCCACCAGGTCAAGAGAATCCGGGACTGGGCAAAAGACTGCGCGAGACCGGCCTCCGCCGCCGCGGGGTGTCAGGGCCGCGGGGAGGTCCGCTGCCAGGGCCTGCCCTGGCCTCTGCCGGTCCCCGCCCGGCACTTCGGGCACACCCGTCGCACCTCGTCGGCCGCCCCGCCCGACTCGGGGAAGGAGTCCGGCCAGGGGATGTGGTGGAACCGGTACAGCCGCGACCGGCTGAGCGCGAGCCCGCACACGGTCTGGTTGGTCCCGGGCCACCACGCGTGCGCCTCACCGGCCGGTTTGCGTACGCCGTCCTCGTCCCGCCACTCGCCGGAGGCCGCCACGGAAGGCTCCCCACGCGGCATCGCGCGCCTCCTCCCGCCTCGCCTCCGCCCCATCGTGCCCACGCCCGGGACGACCAATCACGGCGTCACGTTCCACCCCGGCTACCCTCCGCCACCCCCGGTGAGGACACGCAGGGCGACGCGGGGACGCAGCAGGGCCGGGGTCGGGTCGAGGTAGCCCGCCACGCGCCAGAAGGCGTCGGCCACGGCCACGTCGGTCGCGCCCACGCGGTGCAGCCGCGACACGTAGCGGTTGATCAGACGGGTGAGGAGCGGGCGGGGCCCGGTGATCTCGGGCAGGGCCAGGTCGCCCGCGGCGGACAACTGCCAGGCCGGATCGATGACCTTCGCGGCCGCGCGGTAGAAACGGTGGGCCAGGTCGCCGCGCCCGGTGGCGAGACAGGCCCGCAGGGCTTCGGCCTGGAGAGACGCCACGGTCATGCCCTGACCGTAGATGGGGTTGAAGCTGCACAGGCCGTCCCCGAAGACGAGCAGACCCTCCGGGTACGCGGACAGCTTCTCGTACCGCCGCCGGACGCTGGAGGGGAAGGCGTGGGTGACCGGATCGGAGAGGCGCTCCGACCTCACGATGACGTCGTGGACGTCGCGTGGGGCGATGGTCCCGGCGAAGCCGACCAGCGCGCCGGGGTCGGTGGGCGGATGGTCGCCCGCCATACCGGCGACGGTGAGCAGCCAGCGGTCTCCCTCGCACGCCATGAAGGCCATCCCGCGCGTACGGCCGGGGACCGGGCCCACGAGGATGCCCTGCTCGGGCGCGAGGGCGCCGGGGGGCGTACGGAAGAAACAGCTCACGTACTTGATGCCCACCTTGATGCGTTCCTCCGCCGGGGCGGGGTAGCCCAGCCGGGAGACCCATTCGACGGACCGGCCCGACCGGCCGAGGGCGTCGACCACCAGGTCGGCCTCGACGGTCTCCTCCCGGCCGCCGGCGCCGGAGCGGCGGACGAAGCGGGCGCCGGTGACCCGGCCCGCCGAGGCGACCAGGCCGGAGACGTCGCAGCCCTGGACGAACTCCACACCGGGCAGGGCGGCGACCCGGCGGCGTACGGCGTGTTCCAGGGTGGCGCGGGTGGGCTGGAGCATGGTCGGCCCGGGACGGCCGCGGGTCAGCCGGTGGCCGGAGACGACGAACCTGATCTGCCGGGCCAGCTGGGTGTGCGGCACCCCGGCCAGGCCGAGCTCGCCGGCGAGACCCGGGAAGAACGAGCCGAGGACCTGGGAACCGCGCGGGAGCAGGACGTGGACGTGCCGCCCCTGTGGCACGCCGCGCCGGTTCAGCGGCTCGGCGGGGAGCTCGTCCCGCTCCAGCAGCGTCACCCGGGCGTACGTCTCGGTGAGCGCCCGTGCGGCGAGCAGGCCGCCCATGCTCGCCCCGAGCACCACAGCGTGACCGGCCCTACGTTCCATCGCGCACCCCTGCCGCCGGAGAACATGCCAGCGTCATTGTCCGGGCGGCCACCCGAGGCGTGAATCCGCGAAAGTGCGGTCTTGTCCGTCCTCCGCGTTACGGCGATCCGGTGACGGCGCGCCGCGAAAATGGAGTGCCGGGCCCGGAAGGCGGCATGTAGCCTCTCCGCGCGCGAAGTCGGGAAGGGGACAGCTGGTGGGGCACGTCGAGGTCGGGCATCTGACGCATGTGCTGCCGGACGGCAGGATGCTGCTGAACGACGTGTCGTTCCGCGTGGGGGAGGGCGTCAAGGCGGCCCTGGTCGGTCCGAACGGCGCGGGCAAGACGACGCTGCTGCGGATGATCGCGGGCGATCTCCAGCCGGTCGAGGGCAGCGTGGCCCATTCGGGCGGTCTCGGGGTCATGCGGCAGTTCGTCGGCAACATCCGGGACGGCCGTACGGTCCAGGACCTGCTGCTCAGCGTCGCGCCCGAGCGCGTCAGGACGGCGGCGGAACGGCTCCACGCCGCCGAGCTCGTGATGATGGAGCGCGACGACGAGAAGACCCAGATGCGGTACGCCCAGGCGATCACCGACTACGGCGACGCCGGAGGCTACGACATCGAGGTGCTCTGGGACGCCTGCGCGATGGCCGCCCTCGGCACGCCGTACGACCGGGTGAAGTATCGCGAGGTCGCCACGCTGTCCGGCGGCGAGCAGAAGAGGCTGGTGCTGGAGGCGCTGCTGCGCGGCCCCGACCAGGTGCTGCTGCTCGACGAGCCCGACAACTACCTCGACGTGCCGGGCAAGGTGTGGCTGGAGACGGCGCTGCGCGAGACGCCCAAGACCGTGCTGCTGGTCTCCCACGACCGCCAGCTGCTCGCCAACGCCGCCGACCGGATCGTCACGGTCGAGTCCGGCAACGTCTGGATCCACGGCGGCGGCTTCACGACGTATGCCGAGGCGCGGCGGGAGCGCAACGAGCGGCTCGACGAGCTGCGCAGGCGCTGGGACGAGGAGCACGCCAAGCTCAGGCGCCTGGTGGTCATGCTCAAGCAGAAGGCCACCTACAACGACGGCATGGCCCCCGCCTACCATGCCGCCCAGACCCGGCTGCGCCGGTTCGAGGAGGCCGGGCCACCGGAGGTCGCGCCGAAGGACCAGGTCATCAGCATGCGGCTGCGCGGCGGCCGTACGGGCAAACGGGCGGTGATGTGCGAGGCCCTGGAGCTGACGGGCCTCATGAAGCCCTTCGACCTCGAGGTCTGGTACGGCGAGCGGGTGGCCGTCCTCGGCTCCAACGGCTCCGGCAAGTCGCACTTCCTGCGGCTGCTCGCGGGGGAGGACGTGCGGCACACCGGGATCGTCAGGCTCGGCGCGCGAGTGGTCCCCGGGCACTTCGCCCAGACCCACGCCCGGCCGGAACTGATCGGCCGTACGCCCTGCGAGATCGTCATGACCGAGCACGCCCGGCTGAAGAACGAGGCGATGAAGGCGCTGGCCCGCTACGAGCTCGCCGGCCGGGTCGCCGAGCAGCGGTTCGACACTTTGTCGGGCGGCCAGCAGGCCCGGTTGCAGATCCTGCTGCTCGAACTGTCCGGTGCCACGCTGCTGCTGCTCGACGAGCCGACCGACAACCTCGACCTGGCCAGCGCCGAGGCCCTGCAGCAGGGTCTGGACGCCTTCGCGGGCACCGTGCTGGCGGTGACCCACGACCGCTGGTTCGCCGCCGACTTCGACCGCTACCTCGTCTTCGGGTCGGACGGCAGGGTCTACGAGTCGCCCGAGCCCGTCTGGGACGAGACCCGGGTGGTCCGGCCCCGATAGACGGGCGGTAAAGATACCGGCGGGATCGCGCGTGTCCCGGAGGCGGCGTCCCATTCAGGGGTTATGACGGCTAAGTGACGCGACGTTGCCACATGACCGCCGCACTCGCCATCGCCGCGCTGGCGATGGCGTCGTGCGCGAGGAATGACAATCAGGAGGGCCCGCGACCGCTGGCCCTCAAGGAACAGGTGTCCTCGATCGTGCGCTCGGGGGCCGGATACGCGGTGAGCTGGGCGGGGGTGCTGAGCAACCCCAACCGCTGGCACTTCGGGGAGAACGCCGTCGCCGTGGTCACGGCGGTCGACGCCGGCGGCAAGGAGGTCGTGCACCTGGAACAGCCGCTGGACGCGGTGCCGCCCGGCCGCCCGCTGGCCTTCAGCGGCCAGGTAACGGCCACCGCCCAGCCGGTCCGTGTGAAGATCGACTATCGTCCCGCCTCGTGGCGGCCGATCCCGCGCACCCCGTCGGCGTTCCTCAAGTTCCCGATCTCGGACGTCCGTACGGACAAGCTGAAGAACGGGTCCTACCTCGTCACCGGCTACGTGCTGGACCCGTTCCGCAAGCCCGTCGCCGGCCTCGCCGTCACGGCCCTGCTGCGCGACGCCGCGGGCACGCTCGTCGGCGGGGCCACGTCGTACGTGGACGACGCGCGGCCGGGCGCCAGGAGCCGGTTCGTCATCACCGTCGAGGGCGTGCGCGGCTCCGTCGAAGCGACCGACGTGCAGGCCACGACCTGGGGCTCGACCGCCAAGACGTACGAGGAGCTGGCCGGGGCCGGGGCCGTCCCGCTGCACACGGTCGCGCCGACGACGGAGCCGTTCGCAAAGGACCGCGGGTATCCGGCGCCGGGCGACCGGCGCCAGTGAGCGGCCCACTGCCGATCTTGACGGGACGGGCGGGTTACCGTAGCGAGATGGCCACCCCCAGGATCGTGCTGTTCGGAGCCACCGGTTTCACCGGCAGGCTCACCGCCGAGGCGCTCGTCGCGCGCGGGGCCCGGCCGCTGCTGGCGGGCCGGGACCAGACGCGGCTGACCGCCCTCGCCGACTCGCTGGGCGGCGACGTGTCCGTCGCGGTCGCCGACGTCGGCCGCCCCGAGTCCGTACGCCGGATCGTCGCGCGCGGCGACGTGCTGATCTCGACGGTCGGCCCGTTCGTCCGGTGGGGGGAGGCCGCGGTCGCCGCCGCGACGGAGGCGGGCGCGGTCTACCTGGACACCACCGGAGAGCCCACGTTCATCAAGCGGATCTTCCAGCGGTACGGCCCCGCCGCGGCGGCCAGGGGCGCCGCCCTGATCACCGCCTTCGGGTACGACTACGTGCCCGGCAACCTCGCCGCGGCCCTGGCGCTGGGCAAGGCCGGGCCGCGGGCCGTCCGCGTGGACGTAGGCTACTTCGTGGAGGGCGGCATGGCGCGCCGCGCGAGCGCGGGGACCCGCGCCTCGGCCCTGGGAATGATCCTCGAACCGATGTACGGCTTCCGCGAGGGTCGCATCGTGCCCGAGCACGGCCGCACCCGCAGGTTCGTCGTGGACGGCCGGGTCCGGCACGGCCTGTCCATCGGCGCCTCCGAGCACTTCACGCTGCCGCCCGCGCACGCCGGTCTGCGTGAGGTGAACGTCTACCTCGGCTGGCTGGGCGGCCTCACCAGGGTCGCGGGCGTGCTGGCCAAGGCGACGCCCGTCATCGGCGCGGTGCCCGGGGTCCGGCGGGCGACCGAGGCGCTCGCCGACCGGGTGCTGCGTACGGGCGGGGGAGGCGCGCCGGCCGGGACGGGCGTGTCGTCGCGCATCGTGGCCGAGGCCTACGACGCGGAAGGCCGCCGCCTGGCCGCCGTCCACGTCGCCGGCGGCGACCCGTACGAGTTCACGGCCGGCGTGCTGGCCTGGGGGGCGGCGACGGCGCTCGCGAAGGGCGTGCACGGCACCGGCGCCCTGGGGCCCGTGGACGCCTTCGGGCTGGAGAATCTCGCCCGGGGGTGCGCCGAGGCGGGAATGACCGTACGGGAGTGACGGCGTCCGTACGACTGACCGGATTTATCGTGATTGATTGCCTAATAAGACGGTGAATCGCGGCAGTTCGTTTGGATGGCGGAGCGTAAAAGTCCGCGGGGTAGTTACGCGACTTCGCCTGAATGGGTGGAGCGGGGAGTTACCGAGCATTTACGCTCCGTTATATGAATGATGGCGTCCTGGTCGAGGCGTTGCGAGCCCGGGATCCGGGAGCGCTGGCCGCCCTTTACGACACATACGCGGAGAACCTTTACCGGTACTGCCGCACGTTGCTGGCCGGGCCCGACGCCGCCCAGGTCGCGCTGCGTGACACGCTGATCGCCGCGGAGGCCCTCGTCGGCTCGCTGGCCGATCCGCACGGGTTCCGTCCCTGGCTGTACGCCCTGGCCAGGGGCGAGTGCATGCGCCGCCACACGCCCGGACCGGAGGACGATCCCGGCACCGGGCCGATTCCCGTCGCCACCGTGCCCTTCCCCGGCATCGCGGCCGACGGCGCGACGGCCGAAGGGACCGACCTGCGCACCGTCGCCGGCAGCGCCGTGGGGGCGCTGTCCCCCGAGGACCGGGAGGTGCTCGAACTCACCGCCAGGCACGGGATGACCGGCCAGGACCTGGCCGCCGTGCTCGGCACGGGCGAGCGGTACGCCGAAGGGCTCCTCGACGCGGCCACCGAACGCCTGCGAGAGACGCTGACCGCCGAGATCCTGGCCAGGCGCGCCGCTCACGACTGCGAGCGGGCGTCCGCCGTCCTCGCGGGGTTCACGGGAGAGCTCACCCCGCAGGCACGGGCCCAGCTGATCCGGCACCTCGCGCGGTGCGAGACCTGCGGACGTCAGCGTGTCCGGCAGGTCTCCGCGGCCAAGGTGTTCGGGCTGCTCCCCCAGGTCGCCCTGCCCGAGACGCTGCGGGTGCGGGTGCTCAGCAGCTTCATCGACCCCGAGCTCGTGCCCTACCGGCGCTACGTCGCCAAGCGCGTGGGCA
Organism: Microbispora sp. NPDC049633; assembly: GCF_040675265.1. Classification (NCBI taxonomy): domain Bacteria; kingdom Bacillati; phylum Actinomycetota; class Actinomycetes; order Streptosporangiales; family Streptosporangiaceae; genus Microbispora; species Microbispora sp. NPDC049633. Next base: position 16,393 of record NZ_JBFAOO010000099.1, on the reverse strand, counting down.
GGCTGAACGCCGCGGGCTTCCCGAGGGCCGGCCGCCGCGAGGGCCGGCTGGCGCAGGCCGTGGCCGGCGCAGTGGCCGCGCTGGCGGCGGTGGCGACGATCGCGCTCGTGTTCGCCCAGTTCGCCGGGGATCTGCGCGAGCAGGCCGCCGACACGATCGCCCCGCATCGGCTCCCCACGGCCGAGGCCCCGGTCAGCCCGTCCGCCGGCACCGCGTCAGGGGAGGGATCCGAGGACGCGGCCGAGAAGGTGGCAGGGCGCTCGCCCGCGCCCCCGGCCTCCCGGGATCTGGCCGAGCCCGTCGCGCCTGTCGCGCCCGTGAGGCCGGTCGCCCTGCCGCGCCCGGCGCCCCTGCCCCCACCCGCGCCACCCTCCGCCGGACGGCCGCACCGTCCCGGGCCGCCGATGAGACCACCAGTGGGATCGCCGGTGCGACCGTCCGTGCGCCCCTCCGGCGGGCCGTCCGCCACCGTGCCGAATCCGGGGGGCTCGCCGTCCGGCCCGACACCCGTGCCCACCATCACTCCCGTCACTCCCGGCACCGAGCCGAGCCCCGGCGGCTCCGGCTCCGATGGGCAGGGCTCCGGCGGTCCCGGCTCCGGCCGGCCGCCGAGGGGCGGGCCACCGCCGGCGCACTGGCCGGGACACCGCCCGCCCTGGCGCGACCACCAGCACCACCCCCGTCCCCACCGGGAGTGCCCGCCGACCCCCGCGCCGTCCCGCGGGCCCTCCGGTGACCATGCCTGGCCCCCGGCCGTTCCGCCCGTACGCGGAGGACACGGCGGTGGGCACGGCGGTGGGCACGGCGGTGGGCACGGCGGTGGGCGCGAGGCCCGGAGCGCCGGAGACGGTGGCCGATCCCTCCCCGGGCCGCGGCCCGCCCGGTACGGCGGCGCCGCCCACGAGCGCCCGGGCCGCGGAGAGACCGCCCGCGGTGAGTCCGGCGGGGACGGCTCGCGCCGTGACGGCCCGGGCCGCGGCAGGGACGGCTATCCGCCGGACGTACGCGCCCGGGAAGACGCCCCGGAAGACGCCGGGCATCGTGGCGCGACCGGCGGCCCCGCGGCCGGAAGCCCCGGCGGGCCCGGAGGAGCCGGACGTCCCGGAGGATCCGGAGGCGGGCACGGTCCCGCCGGCGGCTCGGCCGCGGCCGCCCCGAAGGCCACATAGAGGGTCCTTTCGGACACCGGCCCACCTCTTTCCCTGCCTTATCGGGACGACCCACCACATAGGTCGATTACTAGGCGTGGCTTAGATGTGTACGGAGAGTAGTCGCCGGGAAGTGAGGGGAGTGGAGCAAGGAAGGGGAAGTAATGCCACTCCTCAGAGCGTCGGGGCTGGTCGCCGGGCTCGGGTCAAGCCTCGTCCTGACCTTGGGGGCGCCGGCCGGAGCCGATCCGAAGCCGTCGGCCAAGGACGTCGCCAAGGCGCGGCAGCAGGTGCAGGAGCGCGTACGGGAACTGGGCAGGGCCGAGGCCGATCTCGCGGCCGCGCAGGCCGGCAAGGAGACGCTGAACGCCGAGGCCGAGCGGCTCGTGGAGGCCTACAACGGGGAGCTCGTCCAGCTCGAGCAGGCGCGTACCGCGTACGAGCAGTCGGCGCGGCGGGCCCGCCAGGCGGCCGGCCAGGTCGAGCGGCTGCGCGGCGAGGTGGCCGCGAGGGTGGCCGAAGCGTACGGCGGGCTGCGGCTGTCGCCGTCCACCGCGGCGATGCTCGGCGGCCTGAGCGACATGCGCGGCTTCCTGCGAAGAGCGAGCGTGCTGACGCAGCTGGGCGACGAACAGGTCGCCACGCTGCAACGCCTGGAAGACGCGCAGCAGGTCTTCGAGATCCTCCGAGAACAGGCGGCCCGCGCCTACTCCGAGCAGTCGCGCAGCGCCGACGAGGTGCGGCAGGCGAAGGACGCGGCACAGCGGGCCGTCGAGGAACAGCTCGAACAGACCCAGCGCTTCGAGCAGGAGAAAGCGGAGATCTCCAAACGGCTGGAGGTCGCCCGTGACCGTGTGGACGAGCTGAAACAGGCCAGGACCAAGGCCCGGCAGTCCGCCAGGAGGGTCTCCCTCCCCGTCCGCAGAAGCCTGGCGGTGCCGGCGTGGACGGGGCGGCTCGGGTCGGGGCCCGGCCAGCAGGCCGCCCAGTGGGCGCTCAAACAGATCGGCAAGCCGTACGTGTGGGCCGCCGCGGGCCCGTCGGGGTTCGACTGCTCGGGGCTGACGATGCGGGCCTGGCAGCGGGCCGGAGTGTCACTCGATCACTGGACCGGCACGCAGTGGACCTCGGGACGGCACGTCCCCCTCAAGGAACTGCGCACCGGCGATCTCATCTTCTACGGCCGGTTGAGCCGCAATCCCGGCACCATCCATCACGTGGGCATCTACATCGGGCGCGGCATGATGGTCCACGCCCCCCAGACGGGGGACGTGGTGCGCATCTCGCCCATCTGGCGCCATGATCTCGTCGGCGCCACCCGGCCCGGCTGATCAGTGCTCCTGGTGCCCGGTCTCCTGGAACCGCTTGATGCTCGCGAGGATCTCGGCCTCGGCCTCGACGCGCCCGACCCAGTTGGCGCCCTCGACGGACTTGCCGGGCTCCAGGTCCTTGTAGACCTCGAAGAAGTGCTGGATCTCCAGCCGGTCGAACTCGGCGACGTGGTGGATGTCGCGGATGTGCTCCATCCGCGGATCGGTCGCCGGGACGCACAGGACCTTGTCGTCGCCGCCCTTCTCGTCGGTCATCCGGAACATCCCGACCGCACGGCAGCTGATCAGACAGCCGGGAAAGGTCGGCTCCTGGAGCAGGACGAGCGCGTCGAGCGGGTCGCCGTCCTCGCCGAGGGTGTTCTCGATGAACCCGTAGTCGGCGGGGTACTGGGTCGAGGTGAAAAGCAGGCGATCCAGACGTATGCGGCCGGTCTTGTGGTCAACCTCGTACTTGTTCCGTTGTCCCTTGGGAATCTCAACGACAACGTCGAACTCCACTCGTTCCTCCGCATGAGTCCCCGGTCTCCCGGGTGGGCGTTAATGTCTCGTAGGCGTGGTCAGGGTCGGCGCGAAATGAGGGCGTAGTGGTGCGACGTGAGCGGTGGATGGTGGTGGCCACCCTCGCCCTGCTGCAGATCTTCGTCGTCCTCGCGGGCACTTATTTGGTCACCCATGACGCCGACAGGACCCCGGCTCCGGTCGCGTCTCCGAAGCCGACCCCGATCCCCCTGGTGACCGCGGGTCCGGTTCTGGCCGCGGCGGGGGACGGGGCTCTTCCCGCCAAGGGTACTTTGACCACCCGCCTCGCCGCTGCGATGGGTGACCCCGCACTGGGCGGCAGCGTGGCCGGGATCGTGCTCGACGCCGTCACGGGAGAACCGATATACGACGGCCGCTCGGGCACCGCCATCACCCCGGCCTCGACCACCAAGGTGGTCACCGCGCTGACGGTGCTGGCCACGGTGGGGCCGGACGCCCGCCTGGCCACCCGGGTCGTGCGGGGGACCTCCGCCACGTCGATCGTCCTGGTCGGCGGCGGCGACCCCACCCTGGCCGGCCCGGCCACCGGCGCCGCGGAGCAGAAGCGCATCTATCCGCGGCCGGCGTCGCTAGCCCGGCTCGCCGCGAGCACGGCCAAGGCGCTCAAGGCGGCGAACCTCGCCTCGGTGGACCTGTCGTACGACACCTCGCTGTTCACCGGGCCGCGGACGGCGCCGGGCTGGAAGCCGACGTACATCCCGGAGGGCAGCGTCGCCCCCGTGGCCGCGCTCATGATGGACGAGGGCCGGGCACGCAACGGCGCGCGCTATCCGGACCCGGCGCGGGCGACCGCCGACGCGTTCGCGTCGCTGCTCAGGAAGAACGGCATCAAGGTGGGCAAGAAGGTCGACTCGGCCAAGGCGGCGCCCACCGCGCAGGAACTGGCCCGGGTCGAGTCCGGGCCGGTCTACGCGCTCGTCGAGCGGATGCTCACGCACAGTGACAACGACCTGGCCGAGGCGCTCGCCCGCCAGGCGGCCGTCAAGGAGGGTCTCCCGCACACCTTCGAGGGCGTGCCCGCGGCGGTCCGGCGCGTGCTCACCCGCCTCGGCGTGACCGGCGGCGTGGAGGTCCACGACGGCAGCGGGCTCTCCACGAAGAACCGGATCACGCCGACCGCCCTCGCCCGCATCCTGGCAGTGGCGGCGTCCTCCGCCCATCCGGAGCTGCACTCGCTGATCAGCGGTCTGCCGGTCGCGGGATTCACCGGGACTCTGCACAACCGCTATGAGAAGTCCGATTCGAAGGCAGGCGCCGGATTGGTACGCGCGAAGACGGGCACTTTGAACGGGGTGAACACCCTGGCAGGCATCGCGTACACCTCCGACGGCCGGTTGCTGACCTTCGCGTTCATGGCCGACCAGGTGGCCAACCCGCCGGAGGCGATCGCCGCGCTCGACAAGATGGCCACGATCGTCTCCCAGAGCTGACCGTCCCCCTCGCCGTCGCATGCGCGGCGAGCAGGCGAAGAACGTACGGTGGTGGGTATGCAGGTGATCGACTGGGATCTGGCCGTCTCGACCGGGGTGCGCCTCGTGCGCCCCGGCCCTCAGGTGAGCCGCGAGGAGGCCAGGCAGGCGGTCCTCGAACTGCGGCGGCTGTCGCGGGACGCCGAGGGGCACGTGCGGGAGTTCACCCGCATCGACTCCGCGCCTCCGGAGGCGGCGACCGTGGTCGACCGCCCCGGGTGGATCCGCGCGAACGTGGACGGCTTCCGGGTTGTCCTGGAGCCGCTGACGCAGAAGATGTCGAACATGCCGGCGGTCGTCGGCGCGGTCGGCTCGCGCATCACCGGGCTCGAGGTCGGCGCGGTGCTCGCCTTCCTCGCCTCGCGGGTGCTCGGGCAGTACGAACTGTTCCTCCCGCCCGACCCCTCGGGCAACGCCCCGACCGGGCGGCTGACGCTGGTGGCGCCCAACATCGTGCACGCCGAGCGCGAGCTGGGCGTCGATCCCCGCGACTTCCGCCTGTGGGTGTGCCTGCACGAGGAGACCCACCGGGTGCAGTTCACCGGCGTCCCCTGGCTGCGGGAGTACGTCCGCGGCCAGATGACCGAGTTCCTCCTCGCGTCCGAGATGGACCTGACGACCCTGCTGGAGCGCCTGCGCGCGGCCTCCGACGCGGTGGCCGACGCCTTCAGGGGCGGCGAAGGCAACCTCATCGAGGCCATCCAGACGCCCGAGCAGAAGGCCGTGCTCGACCGGGTGACGGCAGTGATGACGCTGGTGGAGGGGCACGGCGACTACGTCATGGACGCGGTGGGCCCGTCCGTCGTGCCGTCGGTCGCCGAGATCCGCGCCAAGTTCCAGCGCCGCCGCGAGGGCGGCTCGCGCTTCGACCAGCTCGTCCGCCGGCTGCTCGGCATCGAGCTCAAGATGAAGCAGTACGCCGAGGGCTCCCATTTCGTGCGCACCGTCGTGGACGAGGCCGGCATGGAGTCGTTCAACAAGGTGTGGACCTCGCCGGAGACCCTGCCCGACCGCCAGGAGATCGCCGACCCGCACGCCTGGATGTCCCGCGTCCTCACCTCCGCCTGACCCCACTCCACCGCCCTGGTAGGGCGGCGGCCGGGCCGGGGTGTTACCCGGCCCGCGAGCGGCGCCGCCAGAATGGCGGCATGGGCCCGCATCCCGCCGTCGCCGACGTCCGCCGTGCCGTACGGCTCTCGCTCGCGGACCTCGCCGTCCCGCGAGACGTGGTGGAGCCGCCGCTCGTCCTCGTGGCCTGCAGCGGCGGCGCCGACTCGCTGGCGCTGGCGGCGGCCACCGGCTTCGCGGCCCCGCGCCTCGGCCTGCGCGCCGGGCTGCTCACCGTCGACCACGGCCTGCAGGAGGGCTCGGCCGCGCGCGCCCGCGACGTCGTACGGCTCGCGCACTCGCTCGGTCTCGACCCGGCCGAGGCGCTGACCGTCACGGTCGGCACGGCCGGGGGCCCCGAGGCCGCGGCGCGGGAGGCCCGCTACGCCGCGCTGTCCGCCGCCGCCGGCCGGCTGGGCGCCACCGCGGTCCTGCTCGGTCACACCCGCGACGACCAGGCGGAGACCGTGCTGCTGCGCCTGGCCCGGGGCAGCGGCACGCGGTCGCTGTCCGGCATGGCGGAGGTCACCGGGATCTACCGGCGCCCCCTGCTGGGGCTCGGCCGCGAGCGGACCAGGCAGGCCTGCGACGCCCTCGGCCTGCGGCCCTGGGACGATCCGCACAACGACGATCCCGCGTACACCAGGGTGCGGGTGCGGCGCGACGCACTTCCGGCGCTGGAGGCCGCGCTGGGGCCGGGGATCGCCGAGGCGCTGGCCCGTACGGCGCGGTTGTGCCGCGACGACGCCGACGCCCTGGACGAGTGGGCGGACAGCGTCCACGCCGAGTCGCGGGGCCCCGGCGGGGAACTGGACGTGACCGTGCTGGCCGGCGTGCCGGGGGCGGTGCGGCGGCGGGTCATCCAGCGGGCGGCCGTCGAGGCCGGGGCGAACGCCGCCGCGCTCGCGGCCGTGCACATCGAGGCGGTCGAGCGGCTGGTGACCGGCTGGCACGGGCAGAAGGGGGTGGACCTACCCGGGGGGGTAGGGGTGGTGAGGCGCTGTGGCACCCTTGTGTTCGCCGTGGACAACCTCTCGCTCGCGTAAGGAAAACCCCAGGTGGACGCAGCCGACATGGGCAAGGACCTCTCCAGAGTCCTCATCTCCGAGCAGGAGCTGCAGGAGAAGATCAAGGAGCTGGCGGGTCAGATCGACGCCGACTACGCCGGCAGGGAACTGTTGATCGTCGGCGTGCTCAAGGGGGCGGTCATGGTCATGGCCGACCTCGCCCGCGCGCTGCACGTGCCCGTGCAGATGGACTGGATGGCCGTCTCCTCGTACGGCGCCGGGACCAAATCGTCCGGTGTCGTGCGGGTGCTGAAGGACCTCGACACCGACATCGCCGGCCGGCACGTGCTCGTGGTCGAGGACATCATCGACTCCGGGCTGACGCTTTCGTGGCTGATGAACAACCTGAAGTCGCGCAACCCGGCGTCCGTGGAGATCTGCACCCTTCTGCGCAAGCCGGACGCGGTGAAGGTGGAGTTGGACGTCCGTTACGTAGGTTTTGACATCCCCAACGAGTTCGTCATCGGGTTCGGTCTCGATTACGCGGAGCAGTATCGCAACCTGCCGTTCATCGGGACTCTTGCGCCTCATGTGTACGGAGGGGAGTAAGCCCTTAGCGAAGTGACCCTCCAATCGGGCGTTATTGGGCGCCAGGTCGGGGAACACGGGGCTGGCTGACGTACGTTGGAAAGGCAAAGCCGGAGCCGCTCGGGCAGTTACCCGACGCGGCTGCCGGGTGTACCTTCGGATATCCGTGGGAGGCCGCTAAGGTCGGCCCGCGGTAGCCAGAAGGAGCGGTAAGGGATGCCGCGACCCCGGGTTCTCCCGGGGCAGGCCTTGGTCAGGAAGGGACGGGCCCGCCGGGGTTCCGCAACGGATGGATCTCAAGCGATTTACACGTGGCCCACTGCTGTGGATCCTGGGCATCGTATTGCTTCTCCTGCTCGTCACCACGATGTTCGGCGGAGACGGCAACTACGCCACCGCTGACACCTCGACGGTCGTCCAGCAGATCCAGCAGGGCAATGTCAAGAGCGCGACCGTGGTCGACAAGGACCAGCGAGTCGAGCTGACGCTGAACAAACCCATCGAGGTCGCGGGCAAGACGACCGACCGCATCCAGGCCCCCTGGGTCGAGGGTCAGGGCGTCCAGCTCGCGCAGGCGCTCGACCAGGCCAAGCCCAGTCAGGGCTGGACGGTCGAGGTGCCGAAGCAGAACTTCCTCGTGAGCCTGCTGGTCAGCTTCCTGCCGATCATCATCGTCGTCCTGCTCTTCCTGTTCATCATGAACCAGATGCAGGGCGGCGGCTCCCGGGTCATGAACTTCGGCAAGTCGCGGGCCAAGCTGATCACCAAGGACACCCCGAAGACCACCTTCGCCGACGTGGCGGGGGCCGACGAGGCCATCGAGGAGCTCCAGGAGATCAAGGAGTTCCTCCAGGCGCCGGCCAAGTTCCAGGCCATCGGAGCGAAGATCCCCAAGGGCGTGCTGCTGTACGGCCCGCCCGGCACCGGCAAGACGCTGCTCGCGCGCGCCGTCGCGGGTGAGGCGGGCGTGCCGTTCTACTCGATCTCCGGTTCCGACTTCGTCGAGATGTTCGTCGGCGTCGGCGCCTCCCGCGTCCGCGACCTGTTCGAGCAGGCCAAGGCGAACGCCCCGGCGATCATCTTCATCGACGAGATCGACGCCGTCGGCCGGCACCGCGGCGCGGGCCTCGGCGGCGGCCACGACGAGCGTGAGCAGACGCTGAACCAGCTCCTCGTCGAGATGGACGGCTTCGACGTCAAGGGCGGCGTGATCCTCATCGCCGCCACCAACCGCCCCGACATCCTCGACCCCGCCCTGCTGCGTCCCGGCCGCTTCGACCGGCAGGTCGTCATCGACCGGCCCGACCTGGAGGGCCGCAAGGGCATCCTGCGCGTCCACGGCCGCGGCAAGCCGTTCGCCTCGGACGTCGACCTCGACGTGATCGCCCGCAGGACCCCCGGCTTCACCGGCGCCGACCTCGCCAACGTGATCAACGAGGCGGCCCTGCTGACCGCCCGCCAGGACCAGAAGCTCATCACGATGTCGCTCCTGGAGGAGTCGATCGACCGCGTGATGGCCGGTCCCGAGCGTAAGTCCCGGGTCATGTCGGACCAGGAGAAGAAGATCATCGCGTACCACGAGGGCGGCCACGCCCTGGTGGCCCACGCGCTGCCCAACTCCGACCCGGTCCACAAGATCACGATCCTGTCCCGCGGCCGCGCGCTCGGTTACACGATGACGCTGCCGATGGAGGACAAGTTCCTGGCGACCCGGTCCGAGATGATGGACCAGCTCGCCATGCTGCTCGGCGGCCGCACGGCGGAGGAGCTCGTCTTCCACGAGCCCACCACCGGCGCGTCCAACGACATCGAGAAGGCGACCTCGATCGCCCGCCGCATGGTCACCGAGTACGGCATGAGCGAGCGGCTCGGCGCCCGCAAGTTCGGCAGCGGCAACGGCGAGGTCTTCCTCGGCCGTGAGATGGGCCACGAGCGCGACTACTCCGAGCAGATCGCCTCGGCGATCGACGAGGAGGTCCGCCGCCTCATCGAGAGCGCGCACGACCAGGCGTGGGAGATCCTCGTCCAGTACCGCGACGTGCTCGACAACCTCGTGCTCGAACTGATGGAGAAGGAGACGCTCTCCCGGGAGCAGGTCCTCCAGATCTTCTCGCCCGTCGTGCCCAAGGAGAAGCGCCCCTCGTACGCCGGATACGGCAAGCGCCTGCCGTCCGACCGTCCTCCGGTCATCACCCCGAAGGAGCGCGCCAACGGCAACGGCCAGGCGCTGCCCGCCGGCGGGACCGGCTCGACGCCGTGGGCCAACGACCAGTCGGCGCAGCGGGACGAGGCCTGACCATGGCCGAACCCATGGTGGGGCCGCCCCCCGGCTTCGATCACGATCGGATCGAGAAGGCGGTCCGGGAGATCCTGTTCGCGATCGGGGAGGACCCCGATCGCGATGGACTCCGGGACACCCCCGCCCGGGTGGCGAGGGCGTTCGCCGAGCAGTTCGCCGGGCTCGGCCAGCGCCCCGAGGACGCGCTGACCACGATGTTCGACGCGGACCACGACGAGATGGTGCTCGTCAAGGACATCGAGGTGATGTCCACCTGCGAGCACCATCTGCTCCCGTTCCACGGCGTGGCCCACATCGGCTACACCCCGAACGAGAAGGGCCGCATCACCGGCCTGTCCAAACTGGCCAGGCTGGTGGACGTCTACGCCCGCCGGCCGCAGGTCCAGGAGCGGATGACCTCCCAGATCGCCGACGGCCTGATGAAGGTCCTCGAACCCCGGGGAGTGATCGTGGTGATCGAGGCCGAGCACATGTGCATGACCATGCGCGGTGTGCGCAAACCCGGCGCCAAGACGCTCACCTCGGCCGTCCGCGGCGATTTCCGCACCTGTGAGGCGACCCGGGCCGAGGCCATGTCGCTGATCCTGCGCGGCTGAGCGCGGGCGAGGGCCGGTTGGGACGGCACTCCTGCCCGACGGGCACCATGCCTCATGGCACTAGTCTTGACCCCATGACCGCAGCAAGTGTGCCCGGTATGCCCGAGTCTGGGCGCTGTCTGGTCATGGGCGTGGTCAACGTGACCCCCGACTCCTTCTCCGACGGCGGGCAGTGGTTCGACGCCGACATCGCGATCAGGCACGGCCTCGACCTGGTGGCCGAGGGCGCCGACATCGTGGACGTGGGCGGAGAGTCCACCCGTCCGGGTGCGGCCCGCGTCTCCCTGGAGGAGGAGCTCCGCCGCGTCGAGCCGGTGATCCGCGCGCTCAGCCGGGAAGGCGTGACCGTCAGCGTCGACACCATGCGCGCGGAGGTGGCCGAGGCGGCCGTCGAGGCCGGGGCGAAGCTCGTCAACGACGTGAGCGGCGGGCTGGCCGACCCCGCCATGCCGCGGGTGGTGGCCGCGACCGGTGTGCCGTACGTCGTGATGCACTGGCGCGGGCACAGCAGCGACATGGAGAGCCGGGCCATCTACGGCGACGTCGTGACCGAGGTGGCGGAGGAGCTGCGCAAGCGGGTCGACTCCGTGCTGGCCGAGGGAGTGCGGGAGGAGCAGATCGTGCTCGATCCCGGTCTCGGGTTCTCCAAGAACGCCGAGCACAACTGGGCCCTGCTGGCCGGCATCGACGAGCTGAACCGCCTCGGCCGTCCGTTGCTGATCGGAGCGTCGCGCAAACGCTTCCTCGGCCGCCTGCTCGCGGGGCCGGACGGCGAACCCAGGCCGTTCGACGGGAGCGACGACGCCACGCTCGCCGTCACCGCGCTCGCGGCGCGGGCCGGCGCCTGGTGCGTGCGGGTGCACCGGGTGCGGCCGAACGCCGATGCGGTGCGTGTGGCCGCAGCCTGGCGGGCAGCAGGCGTACGACACGCTGACGAGGGCCGGTGACGAGATGCCGACAGGGACGCCGATGAAGGACATCGAGGAGCTCAACCAGGCGTTCTACAACGCCATCGAGAGCGGCGACCTCGACGCGATGTCGGAGATCTGGATCGAGGACGTCCCGGGACGTCCGGCCATGTGCGTCCATCCCGGCTGGCCCATGCTGACCGGACGGTCGGAGGTGCTCCGCTCGTGGGCGCTCATCATGGCCAATACGCCGTACATCCAGTTCGTGCTGACCGACGTGCAGACGACCGTGCTCGGGGACGTCGCCGTGGTCACCTGCGCGGAGAACATCCTGACGGCCGCCGACACCGACGAGCCGGGCTTCGCGGCCGGCCGGGTCGTCGCGTCCAGCACCTACGTGCGCACGGGAACCGGGTGGCGGCTGTGGCTCTACCACGGCTCACCGGTCCTCCAGAGCGACGACGACGACGAGGAGGAGCAGGAGCATTGACGGTGCGGCCGACGACCAGTCGTGACACGGTGCGGTTGACGGGCCTGCGGGCCCGCGGCAGGCACGGCTGCCTGCCCGCCGAGCGCGAGCTGGGCCAGGAGTTCGTGGTCGACGTGGCCCTGCGCTTCGACACCGCCCCGGCGGCCGCGGCCGACGACCTGACCCTCACGGTCGACTACGGGGCACTGGCGGGAGAGCTCGTCCGCATCGTGGAGGGCGAGCCGGTCAACCTCATCGAGACCCTCGCCGAGCGGCTGGCGGCGGCCTGCCTGGCCCACGAGCTGGTCGAGGAGGCGGAGGTCAGCGTGCACAAACCGGCGGCGCCGATCCCGCTGCCGTTCGACGACGTGGTGGTGACGATCAGAAGGGGGCGCGCATGAGGGTCGTGATCGCGCTCGGCAGCAACCTCGGCCGCCGTATCGACAACCTCCAGGGGGCCCTCGACTCGCTGTTCGACGCCCCCGGCCTCACGTTCGTGGCGGTGTCGCCGGTCTACGAGACCGATCCGGTCGGCGGGCCCGAGCAGGGCCCGTACCTGAACGCGGTGGTGGTCGCCGAGAGCATGCTCGACCCCCGCACGCTGCTCGACCGCGCGCAGAGCGTCGAGACCGCCTTCGGCCGCGAGCGCAAGGAGCGGTGGGGGCCGAGGACGCTCGACGTGGACCTCATCGCGGTCGGCAACCTGATGTCCGACGACCCCGAGCTCACGCTCCCGCACCCCCGGGCGCATGAGCGGGCGTTCGTCCTGGTCCCGTGGGCGCAGGCCGATCCGGCGGCGGTGCTGCCCGGGCGCGGCTCGGTCGCGGCCCTGCTGGCCGACACGGACCAGAGCGGAGTGCGGCTGCGCACCGACCTCGTGCTCGAACCCCCGGTCTGATCGACGAGGAGTCCCCGCGTGAAGCCCAGCAATCCCGGCGTGCTCGTCGGTCTGGTGGTCGTGTTCGCCCTGCTCACCTGGGGGCTGCTGCGGCAGTTCTACTCCATGTTGCCGACCCTGCCGTGGACCGCGATCCCCACCACGCTGCTGCTGGCCGTCGGCGAGGCGTACACGGGCTGGCTGACCCGGGCGAGGATCCTGCGCCGCCCCAGCACCAAGCCCGTCGAGCCGCTCGCCGTCGCCCGTCTGACGGCGCTGGCCAAGGCCACGGCGTACGCGGGGGCGGCGTTCGGCGGCGTCTTCGCCGGGTTCGTGCTGCGCGTGCTGGACCTGCTCGACCTGGACAAGCCCCGGCAGGACGCGTTCGTCGGCGGCGGGTCGTTCCTGGCCTGCGTGATCCTGGTCTGCGCGGCGCTGTTCCTCGAACACTGCTGCCGGGTGCCCGGCAAGCCGTCGGGGGAGACCTGATCCCTTACTTGTCGATGTCGCCGACGACGAAGAACATCGAGCCGAGGATCGCGATCATGTCGGCGACCAGGTTGCCCGGCAGCATCTCCCGCAGCACCTGGATGTTGTTGTAGGAGGCGCTGCGCAGCTTGAGCCGCCACGGCGTCTTCTCTCCGCGTGACACGAGGTAGTAGCCGTTCAGGCCGAGCGGGTTCTCCGTCCAGGCGTACGTGTGACCTTCGGGGGCCTTCAGCACCTTCGGCAGCCGCTGGTTGATCGGTCCGGGCGGCAGGTGCCGCAGGCGCTCGACGCAGGCGTCGGCGAGGTCGAGGGAGACCTTGACCTGTTCGAGCAGCACCTGGAACCGGGCCTGGCAGTCCCCGGCGGACCGGGTCACGACCTTCACCGGCAGCTCGCCGTACGCGAGGTAGGGCTCGTCGCGCCGCAGGTCGAAGTCCACGCCGGAGGCCCGCGCGATCGGGCCGCTCACGCCGTACTGCATGATCGTCTCGCGGTCGAGCACGCCGACGCCGCGGGTGCGGGCCAGGAAGATCTCGTTGCCGGAGATCAGTTCCTCGATGTCGGGCAGCCGCCGGCGCACGGCCGCGACGGCGGCGGTGACGCGGTCGAGCCAGCCCAGCGGCAGCTCCTCCTTCAGCCCGCCCACCCGGTTGAACATGTAGTGCATGCGTCCGCCGGAGATCTCCTCCATGACGTGCTGCAGGGTCTCCCGCTCGCGGAAGGCGTAGAAGACCGGGGTGATGGCGCCGAGCTCCAGGGGATAGCTGCCGAGGAACATCAGGTGGCTGAGCACGCGGTTGAGCTCGGCCAGCAGTGTCCTGGCCCACACCGCCCTGGGCGGCGGCTGCATGCCGAGCATGCGCTCGACCGCGAGCACCACGCCCAGTTCGTTGGCGAACGCCGACAGCCAGTCGTGCCGGTTGGCCAGCACGATGATCTGCCGGTAGTCGCGCACCTCGAACAGCTTCTCCGCGCCGCGGTGCATGTAGCCGACGATCGGCTCGGCGGCCGTTATGCGCTCGCCGTCGAGGACGAGCCGCAGCCGCAGCACGCCGTGGGTGGACGGGTGCTGCGGGCCGATGTTGAGGATCATGTCCTCGGTGGCCAGCTCCCTCGCCTGCACGGCGTCGGCTCCCGCGCCGAGTCCCACGATGCGTTCGGTGCGCCCGCCCTCCTGCTCGGTCGTCATGCCCTCCATGCTTTCACGCTCATCACGCGCCCGCGAAGACGGCGAAGGCATCAGACGAACTCGACCACCGCCTCATGCCGACGGCAGTAGCCTGCTGCTCGACTTAAGGCCAGCCTTGATTTTGGGGAGGGTGCTCTTCTTCACCTCGACTACACCGGCGACGGGCGGAGTGAACATGCCGAAGAGGGTGCCAGGGGACTGGGCCGACCTCGAGCGGGAACTGCACGAGGGAGGCGCTCGGGGCCCGCTTGGACCTGGTCGTCGACTTCGGTGATCGGACGCTGCGTCTGGCCGTCAGCGAGAAGTCGACGGATGCCGCTTGATCGGGGAGCTCTTGGGCGAGGTTCCCAGAACCGACCTGCCGTCTTCAGGCGGCGGCGATCTCGCGAAGGGCCTCGATGAGGCGGTCGACGTGCTCCTCGGTGGTGCCGATGCCGATCGAGGCGCGTACGGCGCTCACCGTGCCGTCGGCGCAGCCGGCGTCGTCCCCGCCGAGGAGATGGCGGACGAAGGGGTGGGCGCAGAACTTGCCGTCCCTGACGCCGATGCCGTGCTCGGCCGACAGCGTCTCGGCGACCTCTCGCGCCGTGCGGCCCTCCACGGCGAACGACACGATGCCGACGCGCGGGTGGTCGGGGCCCCACAGGGACAGCTCGCGTACACCGGGGATCGTGGCGAGCCCGGCGCGCAGGCGGGCGAGCAGCCGCTCCTCCTCCTGGACCAGCGCGATCCAGCCGGTCGTGGCCAGCGCGTCGCAGGCGGCGGCGAGCGCGATCGCGCCGAGCACGTTGGGGGTGCCGGCCTCGTGCCGCGTCTCGGGGTCGTCGCTCCAGTCCACCGTCTCGCCCACGGACCGTACGGCTCCGCCGCCGCGCAGGTACGGATCGGCGTCGGCGAGCCAGTCGGGGCGGCCCACGAGCACCCCGGCGCCGAAGGGGGCGTAGAGCTTGTGCCCGGAGAACGCCACGTAGTCGAGGTCGAGCGCGGCGAGGTTGAGCCCGCGATGGGGGACGAACTGGGCCGCGTCCACGGCGATGCGCGCGCCGTGCCGGTGGGCGACGTGGGCCAGCCCGGCGATCGGCCACAGCTCGCCCGTGACGTTGGAGGCGGCGGTCACGACGAGCAGGGCCGGGCCCTCGATCGCGGCCAGCGCCTCGTCGGCCGCCCGGATCGCCTCGCCGGGGAAGGCGGGCGGCGCGAGCCGTACGGCGTCGGGCCAGGGCAGCAGCGAGGCGTGGTGCTCGGTGTCGAACACGACGACGGTGGTGCCCTCGGGCAGGCTGCGGGCCAGCAGGTTCATCGCGTCGGTCGTGTTGCGCACGAAGATCAGGGCGTCGCCGGGACGGGCGCCGACGAAGGCCCGCACGGTGTGCCTGGCCTGCTCGTACCGCGCGGTGGTGAGCTGTGAGGCGTAGCCCGCGCCCCGGTGGACGCTGGAGTAGGCCGGCAACGCCGCCGCGACGGCGGCGTTGACCGGCTCGAGACAGGGCGCGCTCGCCGCGTAGTCGAAGTTCGCGTACGGCACGAGCCTGCCGCCCCTGACGGGCACCTCAAGGCCGGCGCCCACGACGGCCGGTAGGCGTACGGGGGCGGCGTCGGGCTCGGTGACACGGGTGACGGCCTGCTGGACGAAGGTGAGTGCGGACAACGCCAAGCTCCTCGGGGTCTGGGACCCCGGCCATGGCGTCGTACGGCGGAGCCCGCGCTTGCCCGGCACACCTCGTGCCGGACCCGGTCCTCACCCGGGGCACCCCGCCGCGAGCGCGAGGGTTGCCGGCCAGCAAGCCGGGGCTTGACGCTGGCACTCATGACCTGAGCGCACTATAACCCGGCATCCGGGCCCGAAGGCAAGCCCGCTGGTGAGAGCCGCTTTGCCGTTATGGTGTGCATTGTGAAGTTTGATCCTTGGAATCCCGAGTTCGTGGCTCATCCGTACGACGTCTACCGCGACCTGCGGGACAACGAGCCGGTCAGCTTCTTCGAGCCGACCGGGCAGTGGCTGATCGCCCGGCACGCCGACGTGAACGCGCTGCTGCGCGACCGCCGGCTGGGCCGGTCCTACCTGCACGTGGCCGCCCACGAGGAGTTCGGCAGGGAGCCCGAGCCGGACTTCCAGGAGCCGTTCTGGCGGGTGGTCCGGGCCGGCATGCTCGACGTGGAGCCCCCGGTGCACACCCGGCTGCGCCGTCTGGTGTCCAAGGCCTTCACACCCCGGATGGTCGAGTCGCTGCGGCCGCGCGTGCGCAGGATCGCGACCGAGCTGACCGAGGGACTGGTCGAGCGCGGCGGCGGCGACCCGGCGGGCCGGGGCGCCCCGGCCCAGCCCGGGAACCGGATCACCGCCGATCAGGGCGGGGCCGAGGCCCACCCGAACAC
>NZ_JBFAOO010000098.1:0-27183 GCF_040675265.1 Microbispora sp. NPDC049633 | reverse complement strand
TACTTCGGCCTGTCGGGCCTATGACTGGTCGCCGGGGTGTGCGAGCGCCGGGGCGTTGAACATCCGGATGCGGCCCGGGGCGTCATCCCCCGGGCCGCTTCCCGTTGTGCGCGGTCCGCGTACGGGCGTGGGGATCCGGCGGCACGAGGGCGGGGACGGCGCCGAAACCGTGAGAAGCCCCTCGTGAGGGCGGTATGATGGGGGGCCGAGTCCTTCGACGGTCCGGCTCGGGCCGTCGGCGAAGCGGCACGTCAGGACAGCGGGGCACGTCCCTCCGGGGCGTCCTCCTCTGTTTTGACGTGTTGTATGGGGGCGGGTAGGCTTTACCTTCGTGCCCGTCTGTGGGCTCGCATGCGTGCGCTCAAATGCCGCTTTCCGATAGGGAGGCGCGTGGGGGGCGCCGTGTGACTCCTCCAGATCGACCGGGTCCGCCCGGGAGTGCTGCGACAAGAGCGCGACACGCCCGAGCGCGTGGGTCGAAGGGGAGCGAAAACCAGCAGGTCATGACACCGGCAGTACCTGCAAGCCTGTGAGGGGCGGCATCGCCGCCTCGATCGGGTCCTACGTATCACCGGCTAGGCACGAAACGGAGACGCGGTGCCCACCATTCAGCAGTTGGTCCGAAAGGGCCGGCAGGACAAGGTCAGCAAGACCAAGACTCCTGCCCTCAAGGGGAGCCCGCAGCGGCGCGGCGTTTGCACCCGCGTTTACACGACGACCCCCAAGAAGCCCAACTCGGCGCTGCGCAAGGTGGCCCGTGTTCGGCTCACCAACGGCATCGAGGTCACGGCTTACATCCCCGGGGTGGGCCACAACCTCCAGGAGCACTCGATGGTGCTCGTGCGTGGTGGTCGTGTGAAGGACCTGCCGGGTGTTCGCTACAAGATCATCCGTGGTTCGCTGGACACCCAGGCTGTTCGCAACCGCAAGCAGGCCCGCAGCCGCTACGGCGCGAAGAAGGAGAAGAGCTGACATGCCGCGCAAGGGTTCCCCTGGCCGCCGCCAGCTGGTCGCTGACCCGGTGCACAACTCGCCGCTGGTCACCGCGCTGATCAACAAGGTTCTCCTGGACGGCAAGCGCTCCCTCGCGCAGTCGATCGTCTACGGCGCCCTCGAGGGCTGCAGGGAGAAGACCGGCAACGACCCGGTCGTCACCCTCAAGCGCGCTCTCGACAACGTCCGCCCGACGCTCGAGGTGAAGAGCCGCCGCGTCGGTGGCGCCACCTACCAGGTGCCGGTCGAGGTCAAGGCCTCGCGTAGCACCACGCTGGCGCTGCGGTGGATCGTCCAGTACTCCCGGGCGCGCCGTGAGAAGACCATGACCGAGCGGCTCATGAACGAACTGCTCGACGCGAGCAACGGCCTCGGCGCCAGCGTGAAGCGGCGCGAGGACACGCACAAGATGGCCGAGTCCAACAAGGCCTTCGCGCACTACCGCTGGTAGTGAGCACCGACGACGAGTTAAGGACGCGAAGAAGTGGCCACCACGACCGCTCTTGACCTGGCCAGGGTCCGCAACATCGGGATCATGGCCCATATCGACGCGGGCAAGACCACGACGACTGAGCGCATCCTGTTCTACACCGGCATCAACTACAAGATCGGTGAGGTTCATGAGGGCGCTGCCACCATGGACTGGATGGAGCAGGAGCAGGAGCGCGGCATCACCATCACGTCTGCCGCCACCACCTGCAGCTGGCTTGATCACACGATCAACATCATCGACACGCCCGGACACGTGGACTTCACCATCGAGGTCGAGCGGTCGCTGCGTGTTCTCGACGGCGCGGTCGCGGTGTTCGATGGCGTCGCCGGCGTGGAGCCGCAGTCCGAGACGGTCTGGCGTCAGGCCGACCGTTACGGCGTGCCCCGCATCTGCTTCGTGAACAAGATGGACCGGGTCGGCGCGGAGTTCCACCGCTGCGTCGACATGATGATCAGCCGGCTGGGTTCCACACCGGCGGTCATCCAGCTTCCCTGGGGCGTCGAGGCCGACTTCAAGGGCGTCATCGACCTGGTGAAGATGAAGGGCCTGCTCTGGAGCGCCGAGGCGGCCAAGGGCGAGATGTACGACACCGTCGACATCCCGGCCGACCACGCCGACGCGGCCCGCGAGTGGCGCGACAAGCTGGTCGAGACGGTCGCCGAGAACGACGACGAGCTCATGGAGCTCTTCCTGGAGGGTGTCGAGCCCACCGAGGAGCAGCTCGTCGCGGCCATCCGCAGGGCGACGGTCGCCGGCGCGATCAACCCGGTCCTGTGCGGCACCGCGTTCAAGAACAAGGGTGTGCAGCCCCTGCTCGACGCGATCGTCGCCTACCTCCCCGCCCCCACCGACATCCCGGCCTTCAAGGGCCACGCGGTGGGCAACGAGGAGGAGATCGTCGAGCGCCACGCGGACCCGAACGAGCCCTTCGCGGCGCTGGCGTTCAAGATCATGAGCGACCCGCACCTGGGCAAGCTCACCTACATCCGCGTCTACTCCGGGACGCTCGAGACCGGCACCACCGTGGTGAACTCGGTCAAGGGCAAGAAGGAGCGGATCGGCAAGATCTACCAGATGCACGCGAACAAGCGCGAGGAGCGCCCGTCCGCGACCGCTGGTCAGATCGTGGCCGTCATGGGCCTGAAGGACACCACCACCGGCGACACTCTGTCGGACCCGGTCAAGCAGGTCGTCCTCGAGTCGATGACGTTCCCCGCGCCGGTCATCAACGTCGCCATCGAGCCCAAGACCAAGGGCGACCAGGAGAAGCTGGGCACCGCGATCCAGCGGCTGGCCGAGGAGGACCCGTCCTTCCAGGTCCGTCGTGACGAGGAGACCGGCCAGACGGTCATCTGGGGTATGGGCGAGCTCCACCTGGAGATCCTCGTCGACCGGATGCGCCGCGAGTTCAAGGTCGAGGCGAACGTCGGCCGCCCGCAGGTCGCCTACCGCGAGACCATCCGCCGCAAGGTGGAGAAGGTCGAGTACACGCACAAGAAGCAGACCGGTGGTTCCGGCCAGTTCGCTCGCGTGATCATCAACCTCGAGCCGCTGGGCGAGGGCAACGACGGTTACGAGTTCGAGAACAAGGTCACCGGTGGCCGCATCCCGCGGGAGTACATCCCGTCCGTGGACGCGGGTGCGCAGGAGGCGGCCGAGTTTGGCGTGCTCGCCGGCTACCCGATGGTCGGCGTCAAGGTCACGCTTCAGGACGGTGCCTTCCACGAGGTCGACTCGTCGGAAATGGCCTTCAAGATTGCCGGCTCGATGGCCTTCAAGGAGGCCGCGCGCAAGGCGGATGCCGTACTCCTCGAGCCGATGATGGCCGTCGAGGTCACCACGCCCGAGGACTACATGGGAGATGTCATCGGCGACCTGAACGGTCGTCGCGGGCAGATCCAGGCAATGGACGAACGGTCCGGCGCCCGTGTCATCAGGGCGCTCGTTCCGCTCTCCGAGATGTTCGGCTACGTGGGTGACCTGCGCAGCCGCACTCAGGGGCGGGCGAGCTACAGCATGCAGTTCGACTCCTACGCGGAGGTGCCCCCGGGCATCGCCAAGGAGATCGTCGCGAAGGCTCGGGGCGAATAGTTCCGCACCACTGTGGCGGGGCGCCGAGAGATCGTCGCCCCGTAGCCAGAGGGGCTCGGGACGAATAGTTCCGCTCGCTGTGGGGTGGGGCGCTTTCGGGTGCCCCGCCGTACGGAGCCTGAGGTAAAAGACGCAAGTCAAGTCAGAATCTCTAAGGAGACAGACCAGTGGCCAAGGCCAAGTTCGAGCGGAACAAGCCGCACGTGAACATCGGCACCATTGGGCACATCGACCACGGCAAGACCACTCTGACCGCGGCGATCACCAAGGTGCTTCACGACCGTTTCCCGCAGCTCAACGAGGCGACCCCGTTCGACAAGATCGACAAGGCGCCCGAGGAGAAGGCTCGCGGAATCACCATCTCCATCGCGCACGTCGAGTACCAGACCGAGAAGCGCCACTACGCCCACGTGGACTGCCCCGGTCACGCCGACTACGTGAAGAACATGATCACCGGTGCCGCCCAGATGGACGGCGCGATCCTGGTGGTCGCGGCGACCGACGGCCCGATGCCGCAGACGAAGGAGCACGTCCTCCTGGCCCGCCAGGTCGGCGTCCCCTACATCGTCGTGGCCCTCAACAAGGCCGACATGGTCGATGACGAGGAGATCCTGGAGCTCGTCGAGCTCGAGGTCCGCGAGCTGCTGTCCGCCCAGGAGTTCCCGGGCGACGACCTGCCGGTCGTGCGCGTATCGGCGCTCAAGGCGCTCGAGGGCGACGAGAAGTGGGGCGACTCCATCATCGAGCTCATGAACGCCGTGGACGAGAACGTCCCCGAGCCCGTTCGTGACACCGACAAGCCCTTCCTCATGCCGATCGAGGACGTGTTCTCGATCACCGGTCGCGGCACCGTCGTCACCGGCCGTATCGAGCGCGGCATCGTCAAGGTCAACGAGACCGTCGACATCATCGGCATCAAGGAGAAGAGCACCACGACGACCGTCACCGGCGTCGAGATGTTCCGCAAGCTCCTTGACGAGGGCCAGGCCGGCGACAACGTGGGTCTGCTCCTGCGCGGCATCAAGCGTGAGGAGGTCGAGCGCGGTCAGTGTGTCATCAAGCCGGGCACGACCACCCCGCACACGGAGTTCGAGGCGCAGGTCTACATCCTGTCCAAGGACGAGGGCGGCCGCCACACGCCGTTCTTCAACAACTACCGTCCTCAGTTCTACTTCCGTACGACTGACGTGACGGGCGTGGTGAACCTGCCGGAGGGCACCGAGATGGTCATGCCCGGTGACAACACCGAGATGACCGTCCAGCTCATCCAGCCGGTCGCCATGGAAGAGGGCCTGAAGTTCGCGATCCGTGAGGGTGGCCGCACCGTCGGCGCCGGTCGCGTGACGAAGGTCATCAAGTAGCAGCACCGCTGGGCGGCGGTCGGGTCCACAGGGGCCTGACCGCCGCACCGCGCAGGGGCCGGAGACGACCCCCCACGAACGACGAGACCGTGATCTCGCAGTGCTTTCGGCCGCACTTCGACCGAAGCCACTGCCAGATCACGGAACACCGGACGGGATCCGGGCGTCGGCCTCGTGGAAACAGACCTGCGGCAACAGGCCGCGCGAAGCTTTATAGGACGACAGCGAAGGACACCGAGGCCATTATGGCGGGACAGAAGATCCGCATCCGGCTTAAGGCGTATGACCACGAGGTCATCGACAGCTCGGCCAAGAAGATCGTCGAGACGGTGACGCGGACCGGCGCCAAGGTCGCTGGCCCGGTGCCGCTGCCGACCGAGAAGAACGTGTACTGCGTCATCCGGTCGCCGCACAAGTACAAGGACAGCCGCGAGCACTTCGAGATGCGTACGCACAAGCGGCTGATTGACATCATCGACCCGACGCCGAAGACGGTCGACTCGCTCATGCGTCTCGACCTTCCCGCCGGCGTGGACATTTCGATCAAGCTCTAAGGAACGCACTGACATGGCTAAGCAGATCAAGGGCGTCCTGGGCAAGAAGCTCGGCATGACCCAGGTCTTCGATGAGGCGAACCGGGTGATCCCGGTCACCGTCGTCGAGGCCGGTCCGTGCGTGGTGACCCGGGTCCGCACTCCGGAGAAGGACGGCTACTCCGCCATCCAGCTCGGCTACGGGCAGATCGACCCGCGCAAGGTGAACAAGCCCCTGGGCGACTACCTGCGCAAGCACGACATCACCCCGCGCCGCTACTTCACCGAGGTACGCACCGACGACGCCTCCGAGTACACGGTCGGCCAGGAGCTTCTCGCCGACACCTTCGAGGCCGGCCAGTACGTCGACGTCACTGGCAAGAGCAAGGGCAAGGGCTACGCCGGTGTCATGAAGCGCCACAACTTCCGTGGTCTGGGCGCTTCGCACGGTACCCAGCGCAAGCACCGCTCCCCGGGCTCCATCGGCGGCTGCGCCACCCCGGGCCGCGTCTTCAAGGGCCTGCGCATGGCCGGCCGGATGGGCAACGTGCGCACGACGGTCCAGAGCCTCAAGGTGCACGCCGTGGACGCCGAGAAGGGCCTCATCCTGATCAAGGGTGCGATCCCCGGCGCCAACGGCAGCCTGGTTCTCCTCCGCACCGCTGCCAAGAAGGGGGTTGCTGCGAAGTGACCACGACCATTGACGTCCTCGACGCCAGCGGCGCCAAGACGGGGACCGTCGACCTCCCCGAGGAGGTCTTCGGGACCAAGGTCAACGTCCCGCTGATCCACCAGGTGGTCGTCGCCCAGCTCGCCGCTCGCCGGCAGGGCACCCACGCGACCAAGACCCGCGGCGACGTCTCCGGCGGCGGTAAGAAGCCGTACCGGCAGAAGGGCACCGGCCGCGCCCGCCAGGGCTCGACCCGCGCGCCGCAGTTCGCCGGCGGTGGCACCGTCCACGGCCCGCAGCCGCGCTCGTACGAGCAGCGGACGCCCAAGAAGATGAAGGCGGCCGCCCTGAAGGGCGCGCTGTCCGACCGCGCCGGCGGCGGCCGCGTCCACGTGGTGGACAGCCTGGTCACGGGTGACACGCCCAAGACCAAGGCCACCCTGGAGGCGCTGCGCAAGATCACGCAGGCCCGCAGCGTGCTCGTCGTGGTCGACGAGAACGACGAGCTCACCTGGCTCAGCCTGCGCAACGCGCCCGAGGTCCACCTGCTGGACGCGGGACAGCTGAACACCTACGACGTGCTGTGCCACGACGACGTGGTCTTCACCCGTGAGGCCTACGACCAGGTCGTGGCCCGGCTGGCGAAGAGCGGGAAGGAAGAGGCCTGATGCAGAAGATCGCCGACCCGCGTGACATCATCCTCAAGCCGATCGTCTCCGAGAAGAGCTACGGCCTGATCGATGAGCACAACAAGTACACGTTCCTGGTGCGCAAGGGTGCCAACAAGACGCAGGTGAAGATCGCCGTCGAGCAGATCTTCGGCGTCAAGGTGACCGGCGTGAACACGATCAACCGCCAGGGCAAGCGCAAGCGGACCCGGCACGGCTACGGCCAGCGCCCGGACACCAAGCGCGCGATCGTGAGCCTGGCCGAGGGCGAGCGGATCGACATCTTCGGTCAGATCGGCTAGCACCTGCCGCAGCGGGGAGACGGGTCCCTCGCCTCGTGCGAGGGCCCCAACGAGAAAGCGCCGGGGGGACCGCCGTGAGGCGGACCCCGACCGGCACGAACCGACGAAGGATGAACGAAAAAGATGGGCATCCGTAAGTACAAGCCGACGACACCGGGTCGTCGCGGCGCGAGCGTCTCGGACTTCGCCGAGATCACGCGCAGCACTCCGGAGAAGTCGCTGCTTGCCCCCCTGCACAGCAAGGGCGGCCGCAACGTCCACGGCCGGGTGACCGCCCGGCACCAGGGAGGCGGGCACAAGCGCGCCTACCGGATCATCGACTTCCGCCGCCACGACAAGGACGGGATCCCGGCCAAGGTCGCGCACATCGAGTACGACCCCAACCGCACCTCCCGCATCGCGCTGCTGCACTACGCCGACGGCGAGAAGCGCTACATCCTCGCTCCGGCCGGCCTCAAGCAGGGGGACCGGATCGAGAACGGCCCCACGGCCGACATCAAGCCGGGCAACTGCCTGCCGCTGCGCAACATTCCGACCGGTACCTTCATCCACGCGGTGGAGCTGCGTCCCGGTGGCGGGGCCAAGCTCGGCCGCAGCGCCGGCGCGCAGATCCAGCTGCTCGCCAAGGAGGGCATGTACGCCACGCTGCGTATGCCGTCCGGAGAAATGCGCCAGGTCGACGTGCGCTGCCGGGCCTCGGTGGGCCAGGTGGGCAACGCCGAGCAGTCCAACATCAACATCGGCAAGGCCGGCCGCAACCGCTGGAAGGGCAAGCGCCCCACGGTCCGCGGTGTCGCCATGAACCCGGTCGACCACCCGCACGGTGGTGGTGAGGGCAAGACCTCCGGTGGTCGCCACCCGGTGAACCCGAAGGGCAAGCCCGAGGGCCGCACGCGGCAGCCGAACAAGCCGAGCGACCGGCTGATCATCCGTCGTCGGAGCAAGAGGAAGAAGCGGTAGGAGCAGCCGATATGCCACGTAGTCTTAAGAAGGGTCCCTTCGTGGACGACCACCTGCAGAAGAAGGTGGACGCCCAGAACGAGAAGGGCACCAAGAACGTCATCAAGACGTGGTCGCGGCGCTCCATGATCGTGCCCGACATGATCGGCCACACGATCGCCGTGCACGACGGCCGCAAGCACGTTCCGGTGTTCGTCACCGACTCGATGATCGGCCACAAGCTCGGTGAGTTCGCCCCCACGCGGACGTTCCGCAGCCACGTCAAGGAAGACCGCCGCAGCCGGCGGTAAGCGCCTTCAAGCCAGCAGTTAGAGGAGAAAGCGATGGAAGCCAGGGCACAGGCGCGGTACGCGCGCCACACGCCCCGGAAGGCCCGCCGTGTGGTGGACCTCATTCGCGGACTGCCCGCTTCGGAGGCGCAGGCCGTGCTGCAGTTCGCTCCCCAGGCGGCGAGCGAGACCGTTTACAAGGTGCTCTCGAGCGCGATCGCGAACGCTGAGCACAACTTCAAGCTCGACCGGGACACGCTCTTCGTGAGCCGGGCGTGGGTCGACGAGGGCCCGACGCTCAAGCGCTTCCGCCCGCGTGCCCAGGGTCGTGCCTATCGGATCAACAAGCGGACGAGCCACATCACCGTGATCGTGGAGTCCCGCGAGCCGAAGGGAAGGACCCGCTAGTGGGCCAGAAGGTTAACCCGCACGGGTTCCGCCTCGGCATCACGACCGACTTCAAGAGCCGGTGGTACGCCGACAAGCTGTACAAGTCGTACGTCGCCGAGGACGTGGCGATCCGTCGCATGCTGCAGAAGGGCATGGAGCGGGCCGGCATCTCCAAGGTCGAGATCGAGCGCACGACCGACCGCGTCCAGGTCGACATCCACACCGCCCGGCCGGGCATCGTCATCGGCCGTCGCGGCGCCGAGGCCGACCGTATCCGCGGCGACCTGGAGAAGCTGACCAAGAAGCAGGTCCAGCTGAACATCCTCGAGGTGAAGAACCCCGAGATCGACGCGCAGCTCGTCGCGCAGGGCGTGGCCGAGCAGCTGTCCAGCCGCGTCTCGTTCCGCCGGGCCATGCGTAAGGCCATGCAGTCCGCCATGAAGAGCGGGGCCAAGGGCATCCGTGTCCAGTGCTCCGGCCGTCTCGGCGGCGCCGAGATGTCGCGCTCGGAGTTCTACCGCGAGGGCCGCGTGCCCCTGCACACGCTCCGGGCCGACGTGGACTTCGGCTTCTACGAGGCCCGCACCACCTTCGGCCGCATCGGCGTGAAGGTGTGGATCTACAAGGGCGAGGCCCCGACCAGCCGCTCCGAGCGGGAGGCGGCCGCGGCCGGTGCCCGCGCGAGCCAGCGTCGTGAGCGTGACGACCGTCGCGGTGGTGCGGGCGAGCGTCCGCGTCGTGGTGGCGGCGACCGTCCGCGTCGCGGCGGCGCGGGCCGTACCGACCGTGCACCCAGGACTGAGGCGGCCGCGCAGGCTGCCCCCGAGACCGGCCCGGCGGAGCAGCCGGGTGCTGAAGGGAGCTGACCATGCTGATCCCGCGCAGGGTCAAGCACCGTAAGCAGCACCGGCCCGACCGCAGCGGCGCCGCCAAGGGCGGCACCCGGGTCGTCTTCGGCGAGTTCGGCATTCAGGCGCTTGAGCACTCCTACGTGACCAACCGCCAGATCGAGGCCGCACGTATCGCCATGACCCGGCACATCCGCCGTGGTGGCAAGGTGTGGATCAACATCTTCCCGGACCGTCCCCTGACGAAGAAGCCGGCCGAGACCCGCATGGGTTCCGGTAAGGGCTCTCCGGAGTGGTGGATCGCCAATGTCAAGCCCGGCCGTGTCATGTTCGAGCTGTCCGGTGTCGCCGAGCCCGTGGCCCGCGAGGCCATGCGGCGCGCGATGCACAAGCTCCCCATGAAGTGCCGTTTCGTCAAGCGTGAAGTGGGTGAGGCGTGATGGCTAAGGGTCTGACCGCCGCGGAGCTGCGAGTCGAGGACCAGGAGGTCCTGGTCCAGAAGCTGAAGGAAGCCAAGGAGGAGCTGTTCAACCTCCGCTTCCAGTCGGCGACCGGGCAGCTGGAGAGCCACGGGCGGCTGCGCGCCGTCCGCCGCGAGATCGCCCGCATCTACACCGTGATGCGCGAGCGCGAGCTCGGGATCGTCACGGTCGAGAAGGAGCCGAGCGATGTCTGAAGCAACCGAGACCCCGACCACCGAGACGCAGCGGAACTACCGCAAGACCCGTGAGGGCCTGGTCGTCAGCGACAAGATGGACAAGACCGTCGTCGTCGCCGTCGAGGACCGCGTCAAGCACCCGCTGTACGGCAAGGTCATCCGCCGTACGACGAAGTACAAGGCCCACGACGAGCAGAACTCCTGCGGCGTCGGCGACCGCGTCCTCCTGATGGAGACCCGGCCGCTGTCGGCCACCAAGCGGTGGCGAGTCGTCGAGATCCTCGAGAAGGCCAAGTAACCTCACATAGACGCGCCTCGTGGGGGGTGGGAGACCCGCCCCCCACGACGGTGTCCAAGGGGCGGGGCCGACTGTCGGCCCTGTCCGCCAGCGGCGGCGGTCGTACGGCTGTCGCCGAGGGAAAAAGACCACATCAGTTCGGCCAGGCTCACCACGAGGGTGAGAACCGGCACGACACACAGGAGTAGACGTGATCCAGCAGGAGTCGCGGCTCAAGGTCGCCGACAACACGGGTGCGAAGGAAATCCTTTGCATCCGCGTGCTCGGCGGCTCGGGTCGGCGCTACGCGGGAATCGGCGACATCATCGTTGGCACGGTGAAGGACGCCATTCCCGGCGGAGGCGTTAAAAAAGGCGACGTTGTCAAGGCTGTCGTGGTGCGCACCGTGAAGGAGCGCCGCCGCCCCGACGGCTCCTACATCCGCTTCGACGAGAACGCCGCGGTCATCATCAAGGACAGCGGCGACCCGCGGGGCACCCGCATCTTCGGCCCGGTCGGCCGTGAACTGCGCGACAAGAAGTTCATGCGCATCATCTCGCTCGCGCCGGAGGTGCTGTGATGCCGAAGCTGCACGTGAAGAAGGGCGACCTCGTCCAGGTCATCGCCGGCAAGGACAAGGGCGCCAAGGGCCGGATCATCGCCGCCTACCCGCGTGACGAGCGCGTGGTGGTCGAGGGCGTGAACATGATCAAGAAGCACTCCAAGGTCACCAACCAGGGCCCGCGCGGCGCTCAGGAGGGCGGCGTGCAGACCATGGAGGCTCCCATCCACGTGAGCAACGTCAAGAAGCTCAAGGATGACGAGAAGAAGCCCGAGAAGAAGGCCGCCGAGAAGGGCGACGCCGAGGCGACGGGTGAGGACAACTGATGACCGCGACCACTGAAGAGCGGACCGTTCCGCGCCTCAAGCAGCGCTACCGCGAGGAGATCATCGCGAAGCTGCGCGAGGAGTTCGGCATCGAGAACATCATGCAGGTGCCCACGATCACCAAGATCAAGGTGAACATGGGCGTCGGCGAGGCCGCTCGCGACTCGAAGCTCATCGAGGGCGCCGTGCGCGACCTCACCGCCATCACGGGCCAGAAGCCGGCCGTCGCCCGCGCCCGCAAGTCCATCGCGCAGTTCAAGCTGCGCGAGGGCATGCCGATCGGCGCGCACGTGACGCTGCGCGGCGACCGTATGTGGGAGTTCCTCGACCGCCTGCTGTCCCTGGCGCTGCCGCGTATCCGGGACTTCCGCGGCCTGTCGCCGAAGCAGTTCGACGGCAACGGCAACTACACCTTCGGCCTCACCGAGCAGGTCATGTTCCACGAGGTGGACCAGGACAAGGTCGACCGGCAGCGGGGCATGGACATCACGGTCGTGACCACCGCGAAGAACGACGAGCAGGGCCGGGCGCTGCTGAAGCTCCTCGGTTTCCCCTTCAAGGAGGCCTGATCATGGCGAAGACGTCGCTGAAGGTCAAGGCAGCGCGCAAGCAGAAGTTCGAGGTCCGGGCGTACACTCGTTGCTCCCGCTGCGGCCGTCCCCGCGCTGTCTACCGCAAGTTCGGGCTGTGCCGCGTGTGCTTCCGCGAGATGGCGCACCGGGGCGAGCTGCCCGGCATCACCAAGTCGAGCTGGTAAGCCCTCGCGGGCCAGCCGTACAGAAGTCTTATCAACCGGGCGCTGACCACAGCGCCCACGACCACACCGAAGGTCCCATCGGGAAACCGCGGTGAGGAAGGCCACCGGCCATGACGATGACCGACCCGATCGCAGACATGCTGACGCGTCTGCGGAACGCGAACTCGGCCTATCACGACACCGTGAGCATGCCTTACTCGAAGATCAAGGCACACATCGCGGAGATCCTCCAGCAGGAGGGCTACATCCAGGGCTGGAGCGTCGAGGACGCGAAGGTCGGCAAGAACCTCGTGATGGAGCTGAAGTTCGGCCCCACCCGCGAGCGCTCCATCGCCGGCCTGCGCCGGGTGTCGAAGCCCGGTCTGCGGGTCTATGCAAAGAAGGACAACCTGCCCCGCGTTCTGGGCGGTCTGGGCGTCGCGATCATCTCGACGTCCGGCGGTCTGATGACGGACCGGCAGGCGAGCAAGCGTGGAGTGGGCGGGGAAGTCCTCGCCTACGTCTGGTAACGAGGGGAGGAACTCAGCATGTCGCGAATCGGACGGCTGCCCATCCCCGTACCGGCGGGTGTCGACATCACGATCGACGGCCGGGCGGTCCAGGTCAAGGGGCCCAAGGGCACGCTCACTCACACGGTCGCCGAGCCCATCGAGGTCTCGCGTGGCGAGGACGGCAACATCGCCGTCACCCGCCCGAACGACGAGAACAAGGTTCGTGCGCTGCACGGCCTGTCGCGCACGCTCATCGCCAACATGGTGGCGGGTGTCACGCAGGGCTACACGAAGACGCTGGAGATCGTCGGCGTCGGTTACCGCGTCGCGGCCAAGGGCCCGACGCAGCTGGAGTTCTCGCTGGGCTTCAGCCACCCGGTGATCGTCGACGCGCCCGAGGGCGTCTCCTTCCGTGTCGAGAAGCCGACCCTGTTCCACGTGGACGGCATCGACAAGCAGAAGGTCGGCGAGGTCGCCGCGAACATCAGGAAGCTGCGCAAGCCGGACCCGTACAAGGGCAAGGGCGTGCGCTACCAGGGCGAGGTTGTCCGCCGCAAGGTCGGAAAGGCTGGTAAGTAGGCATGGCTGGAAAGGCTGCGTTCGGCAAGCACACGGCCGCCCGCACGGTCTCCCGGGCCCGCCGGCACAACCGCGTCCGCAAGAACGTGTTCGGCACGGCCGAGCGTCCGCGTCTGGTCGTCAACCGGTCCACGCGTCACCTGTTCGTGCAGATCGTCGACGACACCCAGGGCCACACGCTGGTGAGCGCCTCCACCATGGACGCCTCCCTGCGCGGCGCCGAGGGTGACAAGACCGAGAAGGCGAAGAAGGTCGGCGAGCTTCTCGCTCAGCGGGCCAAGACCGCCGGGATCACCGCTGTCGTGTTCGACCGCGGTGGCAACCGCTACGCGGGGCGGATCGCCGCTCTCGCGGACAGCGCCCGTGAAGGCGGGCTGGAGTTCTGATGGCTCCGGTCCGAGGGTCGCGCCTCATGACCCGTCCCAAGAGCAACGAGAAGAGGAACCACTGATGGCTGCAGCTCCGCGTCGCGGTGCCGGCGGCGGTGGCGAGCGGCGTGACCGTCGTGATGACCGCCGCGGTGGCGCCGCAGACAAGGGCGTCTCGTACATCGAGCGCGTCGTAAAGATCAACCGAGTGGCGAAGGTCGTCCAGGGCGGCCGGCGCTTCAGCTTCACCGCGCTGGTCATCGTCGGCGACGGCAACGGCCTCGTCGGGGTCGGCTACGGCAAGGCCAAGGAGGTGCCCGCGGCGATCGCCAAGGGCGTCGAGGAGGCCAAGAAGCACTTCTTCAAGGTCCCGCGCATCCAGGGCACCATCCCGCACCCGGTGCAGGGCGAGGACGCCGCCGGCGTCGTCCTCCTGCGTCCGGCCTCGCCCGGTACGGGCGTCATCGCGGGTGGCCCGGTCCGCGCGGTCCTGGAGTGCGCCGGGATCCACGACGTGCTGTCCAAGTCGCTCGGCTCGGACAACCCGATCAACATCGTGCACGCCACCGTGGCGGCTCTGAAGGGCCTCAGCAGGCCCGAGGAGATCGCCGCCCGGCGTGGCCTGCCGATCGAGGACGTCGCTCCCAAGGCCATGCTGAAGGCTCGCGCCGAGGGCCTGGCCGAGGCGGCGGCTGCCGCGAAGGCGGTGAGCTAGCGATGGCTCGCCTGAAGATCACCCAGACCCGGTCCAAGATCGGCGGCCAGCAGAACCAGCGTGACTCGCTGCGTTCGCTGGGCCTGAAGCGAATCGGCGACGTGGTCGTCAAGGAGGACCGTCCCGAGATCCGGGGCATGGTCGCCAAGGTGTCGCACCTCGTCGAGGTTGAGGAGGTCGACTAGTCATGACCGAGAACGCTCCGCTCAAGATCCACGACCTCCGTCCGGCCCCCGGCTCCAACAAGGCCAAGACCCGCAAGGGCCGTGGCGAGGGCTCCAAGGGCAAGACGGCCGGCCGTGGCACCAAGGGCACCCGGGCCCGTACGGCAGTCATGCCGGGCTTTGAAGGCGGCCAGGTCCCGCTCCAGCGGCGGCTGCCGAAGTTGAAGGGCTTCTCCAACGCCCTGTTCAAGACGACCTACCAGGTCGTCAACCTGGACAGGCTCGGGGAGCTGTTCCCCCAGGGCGGCGACGTCACGCTCGACGACCTGGTGGCCAAGGGTGCGGTCCGCAAGAACCAGCCCGTTAAGGTGCTGGGCACCGGCGAGATCTCCGTGGCGGTGAACGTGCAGGCGCACGCCTTCTCCGCCAGCGCGAAGGAGAAGATCGCCGCGGCCGGTGGCTCGGTCTCCGAGCTGTAGGCATGACGCTGCACGAGGCGCGGAGGTTCGTTATGAGCCTCCGCGCCCGTAGTGCGTTAGAGTTCGCCTGGCACGGGGCTCCATCCGTGCCTGACCAAGCACTCTGGCAGGAAGACATGTCGATGGACGCCTTGCGGGCCATCGCCGACCGTTACCGCGTCACTGGCGCGCAGGAGGGACCGTGCTGACCGCGATTACCCGGGCGTTCCGGACGCCGGACCTGCGCAAGAAGCTGCTCTTCACATTGGGCATCATCGTGCTGTTCCGGCTTGGCTCGGTGCTTCCCACGCCGGGCGTCAACGCCCAGAACGTGGCCCTGTGTCTTGAGCAGGCCCAGGCGGGAGACTCCGGCAACATCTACGGGATGGTGCAGCTCTTCAGCGGCGGCGCCCTGTTGAAACTTTCAGTGTTCGCGCTCGGCATCATGCCGTACATCACCGCGAGCATCATCCTGCAGCTGCTGACGGTGGTGATTCCCCGGTTGGAGGCCCTCAAGAAGGAGGGCCAGTCGGGGACGGCGAAGATCACGCAGTACACACGTTATCTGACCATCGGACTGGCGGTGCTGCAGTCGACGGCGTTCGTCGCACTGGCGCGCAGCGGCCAGCTGTTCCCCAACTGTAACGAGCAGATCCTGCTGAGCCAGGAGGTCTTCCCCCTGGTCACCATGGTGGTCACGATGACCGCGGGTACCGCCGTGATCATGTGGCTGGGCGAGCTCGTCACCGACCGCGGCGTCGGCAACGGCATGTCGATCCTGATCTTCACCCAGGTCATCGCGGTGTTCCCGTCCGAGCTGGTGAACATCTTCCGCCAGAGCCCGTTCAAGTTCGTCATCGTCATGATCGTCGGAATCGTGATGATCGGCGTCGTCGTCTTCATCGAGCAGGCGCAGCGCCGTATCCCGGTGCAGTACGCCAAGCGGATGGTCGGCCGCCGGATGTACGGCGGCACCTCGACCTACATCCCGCTCAAGGTGAACCAGGCGGGCATCATCCCGGTCATCTTCGCCTCGTCGCTGCTGTACCTGCCCCAGCTCCTGGTGACGCTGTTCGGCAACAGCCAGAACCCCAACGTGGTGGTCGACTGGCTGGCCCGGAACCTGGTTCAGGGCGACAGCGCGGTCTACATGGCCGTGTTCTTCGCGATGATCGTGTTCTTCACGTACTTCTACGTGTCCATCACTTTCAACCCCCCTGAAGTGGCCGACAACATGAAGAAGTACGGTGGGTTCATTCCGGGCATCCGCCCGGGCCGGCCGACCGCTGAGTACCTGAGCTACGTGCTCAACAGGCTCACGGCCACGGGCGCTCCGTATCTGGGCTTCATCTCGCTGATCCCGATCATCGCGCTTGGGGCGGTCGGCGCGAGCCAGAACTTCCCGTTCGGAGGGACCAGCATTCTGATCATGGTTGGTGTTGGTCTGGACACGGTCAAGCAGATCGAGAGCCAGCTTCAGCAGCGCAACTACGAGGGCTTCCTGAGATAGTGCGCGTCGTCCTGGTTGGGCCCCCCGGAGCGGGTAAGGGGACGCAGGCCCAGTTCATCGCATCGCACCTGTCGATCCCGAAAATCTCGACAGGCGACATCTTCCGTGCCAACGTCTCCGGCGGCACGGAGCTCGGCAAACTGGCCAAGGAGTACATGGACCGCGGTGATCTCGTCCCCGACGAGGTGACCGTGGCCATGGTCCGCGACCGGCTGGCGGAGGACGACGCGCAGGAGGGCTTCCTCCTGGACGGCTTTCCCCGCAACGTGCCCCAGGCCGAGGTCCTCAAGAAGATGCTGGCCGAGTTCGGCACGGCGCTCGACGTGGTCCTCAACCTGGTCGTCGAGGACGACGAGGTCGTCCGCCGGCTCGCGGGGCGCCGTACGTGCCGTTCCTGCGGCAAGGTGTGGCATGTGCTGTTCGACCCGCCCGCGGTGGAGGGCGTCTGCGACGCCTGCGGCGGGGAGCTCTTCCAGCGGGACGACGACCGCGAGGAGACCATCAGGCGGCGCCTGGAGGTCTATCAGGAGCAGACGTCGCCGCTCATCTCGTTCTACGCCGACGAGGGCATTCTGCAGGGGGTCGACGCGACCGGGCCGGTCGAGGAGATCACTCAGCGGGCGATGTCGGCGCTGCGACGGTTCGCCGACTGAACCATTACCGCGGCCGGGAACGCCACTCCACTCCATGGGGTGGCGTTCAGGCTTATATGGGACAATTTCGGCAGGGGGTGTGACTACGTGTTCAAAAAGAACCGGCACGGAATTCAGATCAAGAGCGCGGAGCAACTGGAGAAGATGCGCGCGGCCGGCCTGGTCGTCGGCCGGACGCTGGAGTTGCTCCGGACGTCGGTCCGGCCCGGGATGACGCCGCTGGACCTCGACGCCATCGCCGAGGAGGCGATCCGGAGCGAGGGCGCGATCCCGTCGTTCAAGGGTTACCAGGGCTTCCCCGCCACGATCTGCGCTTCCGTGAACGACGAGGTCGTCCACGGCATCCCCACCGACCGCCGCGCGCTGCGCGAGGGCGACATCATCTCCATCGACTGCGGCGCGATCCTCGACGGGTGGCACGGGGACTCCGCGATCACCGTGGGGATCGGAGAGGTGGACCCGAAGCTGACCGAGCTCATGCGGGTGACCGAGGAGGCCATGTGGCGGGGCATCGCGGCCCTGCGGGTCGGCGGGCACCTGAGCGACATCGGCCACCGGATCGAGCAGTACGTGCGCTCTCAGGGCCGCTACGGCATCCCCCAGGAGTACGGCGGGCACGGCATCGGCACCGAGATGCACATGGACCCCTGGGTGGCCAACCACGGCCGTCCGGGGCGGGGCCCCCGCTTCGAGGTGGGCATGTGCTTCGCGGTCGAGCCGATGGTGAACCTCGGCACCGACCGGACCAAGGTGCTGGCCGACGACTGGACCGTCGTCACCCTCGACGGCCGCGCCTCCGCCCACTTCGAGCACAGCGTCGCGGTGACGGAGAACGGCCCGCTGGTCCTCACCGCGCTCGACGGAGGCGCCTCCCGCTTCTCGGGCGCCGGGGCTGAGGCGGGGGAGACCTCCTGACGGCTCCGCCCGTCCTGGCGGCACCTGCACCATAATGGTCATATCGCTCGAACAGCCGGGAGATGGTGATGGCGGCAGCGCCGGAGATGCGGGCCTCGGACGGCGACCGTGACCGGGTCGCCGCGGCGCTGCGCGAGCACGTGGCCGAGGGCAGGCTCACCCTCGACGAGTTCAACGAGCGGCTGGAGCAGGTCTACCAGAGCCGCACGTACGGGGAACTGGCCAGGCTCACCTCCGACCTGCCCGGCATCGACCTGAACCGCCTGCCGGCCGCCGTCGAGCCCGCGCAAGGGTCCCGGCCGGCCCGGCGTGACGAGGACAAGGCGCGGGCGGGTCTGCGGGCCGCCTGGTCCACCTGGGCGGGCGCCAGCGGCGTGAACTGGGTGATCTGGCTCATCGTCGGCCTGTCCTCCGGCCACTTCGTCTATCCGTGGCCGCTGTGGGTGATGGGCCCCTGGGGCGTCATCCTCCTCGTCAACACGATCGCCGGTACGGCCGGGCAGTCCCGGCGGCGCGGCGCCTGAGCCTTCTTCAGGCGCCTGAGCGTTCTTTACCGGAGGGCCGCCGTCGCGGGAGCCGCGGGCGGGTAGATGTCGGGGGTCGCGACGCACGGCACCACTCGGGCCGTGCCCCCGCGGTGATCAGGCCGCACCCGCCCCGTCCCGGCATTTCGGCGGTGCCGGGCGGGCGGGTGCGGTGGTTTCCCTCCACCACGCGATCCGCGCGCGTGGGATTGGCCGCCGGCCTTCGCCGGGGGTACCCTGTGATCTGGTTGTGTAGGGACCCCTGCCGTCGTTTCGCAATTCGGCCCGGGTTGTCGTACACTCCTTTGTCGGTTCACTATGACCTTTGCGCCTAGGCGGCCTGGCTGGTCGCCGCTCTCTGCAAGCGCCCGAAGGTCGCGGCTGCTTAGTGTTCCGAAGCCTCTGACGATCCGATCTGTGAAACGCGAGGGCCATGGCCAAGAAAGACGGCGCCATCGAGATTGAGGGCACTGTTATTGAGTCGCTCCCGAACGCCATGTTCCGGGTGCAGCTCGACAACGGTCACAAGGTCCTGGCCCACATCAGCGGGCGAATGCGGATGCACTACATCAGGATCCTGCCCGATGACCGGGTGGTCGTGGAGCTGAGCCCCTACGACCTGAGTCGCGGACGGATCGTCTACCGGTACAAGTAGCCCGCCCGCCAGCGGGACGGGCCGTATGCGGAACGAATAAGGACTATGAAGGTCAAGCCGAGCGTCAAGAAGATCTGCGACAAGTGCAAGGTGATTCGCCGGCACGGTCGTGTCATGGTGATCTGCGACAACCTGCGCCACAAGCAGCGCCAGGGCTGAGCCCAGCTCTCAGTACGTCGCCACCAGGCCCCTGCTGAGTCCGCCCATGTGGCGGGCTCGAGCCGCGTGAGGGCCGGAACAACGAAATCGCGTCACACACCCGCGCAGGCGGCGCAAGCCGTACCACGCGGGAGACCCCCGGTCGGAGGCCGGGGCCCTCGCCCGGGCATGGGAGGGGAAGTGCGGCGCAAGACCTCCGCCACATTGAAGGAGAATGCCCGACCATGGCCCGCCTGGTTGGCGTCGACCTCCCCCGCGACAAGCGGCTGGAGATCGCTCTCACCTATGTTTTCGGAATCGGCCGCACCCGCGCCAAGGAGATCCTTGACGCGACCGGCATCAGCCCCGACCTGCGCGTCCACCAGCTCACGGACGCCGAGCTCGTCCCGATGCGTGACTTCATCGAGGCGAACTACAAGATCGAGGGCGACCTCCGCCGCGAGATTCAGGCCGACATCCGACGCAAGATCGAGATCGGCTGTTACCAG
Organism: Microbispora sp. NPDC049633; assembly: GCF_040675265.1. Taxonomy (NCBI): domain Bacteria; kingdom Bacillati; phylum Actinomycetota; class Actinomycetes; order Streptosporangiales; family Streptosporangiaceae; genus Microbispora; species Microbispora sp. NPDC049633. The sequence goes on along the minus strand of NZ_JBFAOO010000098.1, from coordinate 7,346 downwards.
GGCATCCGGCACCGCAAGGGGCTGCCTGTCCACGGTCAGCGGACGCAGACGAACGCGCGTACCCGCAAGGGTAAGAAGAAGACCGTTGCCGGCAAGAAGAAGCCGGGCAAGAAGTAGTCCTTAGCAGCCACTGCCAGGAGATAGCGCTTAAATGCCGCCGAAGAGCCGCCAGGGCGCACCGAAGAAGGTGCGCCGCAAGGAAAAGAAGAACGTCGCTCACGGGCACGCCCACATCAAGAGCACGTTCAACAACACCATCGTTTCGATCACCGACCCGAACGGGAACGTGATCTCCTGGGCCAGCGCCGGCCACGTCGGGTTCAAGGGCTCCCGCAAGTCCACCCCGTTCGCCGCCCAGATGGCTGCCGAGAACGCCGCCCGCCGCGCCATGGAGCACGGCATGCGGAAGGTCGACGTCTTCGTCAAGGGCCCCGGCTCCGGCCGTGAGACCGCGATCCGTTCGCTGCAGGCGACCGGCCTCGAGGTCGGGTCCATCCAGGACGTGACCCCGGTTCCGCACAACGGCTGCCGTCCGCCCAAGCGCCGTCGCGTCTGAGCTCAGGAGAGTAGAGAGAAATGGCTCGTTACACGGGTCCGGACTGCAAGCTCTGCCGCCGTGAGAAGACCAAGCTCTTCCTCAAGGGCAAGAAGTGCGAGTCCGCCAAGTGCCCCATCGAGATCCGCCCGTACCCGCCGGGTGAGCACGGCCGCGGCCGTCCGAAGGAGTCGGAGTACCAGCTCCAGCTCCGTGAGAAGCAGAAGACCCGCCGCATCTACGGCGTCCTCGAGAAGCAGTTCCACAACTACTACGAGGAAGCCAACCGCAAGGCCGGCAAGACGGGTGAGAACCTCCTCCAGATCCTGGAGAGCCGTCTCGACAACGTGGTCTACCGCGCCGGCTTCGCCGAGTCGCGTGACGCGGCCCGCCAGCAGGTGCGCCACGGCCACTTCCTCGTGAACGGCAAGAAGGTCGACATCCCGTCGTACCGCGTCCGCGAGCACGACATCATCGAGGTCCGCGAGAAGTCGCGCAACCTGCTCCCGTACGAGGTGGCCCGCGCGACCGCCGGCGACAAGACCGTCCCGGCCTGGCTGGGCGTCTCCGCCGAGAACATGCGCATCCTCGTGCACCAGCTCCCGGTCCGCCAGCAGATCGACACGCTGGTCCAGGAGCAGCTCATCGTCGAGCTCTACTCCAAGTAGTAGGGGCCCGGCATTTAATGACGCCGTGCGGCCGGTACACTCCCGGCCGTACGGCATCATGGTTGTAGGCGAGCGGCGTCAAATAGCGGGCGTCGCCGTAACCCAGGGACCCCTCGTCCACGGTGGCGGGGCCGTCCCGGATCCAGGAGATCCAGATGCTCATCGCACAGCGCCCGAGCCTCCAGGAGGAGTCGCTCGAGGAGCACCGGTCCAGGTTCATCATCGAGCCGCTCGAGCCGGGCTTCGGCTACACCATCGGCAACTCGCTGCGGCGCACGCTGCTGTCCTCCATCCCGGGGGCGGCGGTCACCAGCATCCGCATCGAGGGCGTGCTCCACGAGTTCTCGACCGTGCCCGGGGTCAAGGAAGACGTCACCGACATCATCCTGAACCTCAAGTCGCTGGTCGTCTCCTCCGAGCACGACGAGCCCGTGGTCATGTACCTGCGCAAGCAGGGCCCCGGTGAGGTCACCGCCGCCGACATCGCGCCTCCGGCCGGTGTCGAGGTGCACAACCCCGACCTGCACATCGCCACGCTGAACGGCAAGGCGAAGCTGGAGATGGAGCTGACCGTCGAGCGCGGCCGCGGCTACGTCTCCGCCGCGCAGAACAAGCAGCCGGGTCAGGAGATCGGCCGGATTCCGATCGACTCGATCTACTCCCCGGTGCTCAAGGTCACCTACAAGGTCGAGGCCACCCGTGTCGAGCAGCGCACGGACTTCGACCGCCTCATCCTCGACGTCGAGACCAAGCCGTCCATGAAGCCCCGCGACGCGGTGGCCTCGGCCGGCAAGACCCTGGTCGAGCTGTTCGGCCTGGCCCGCGAGCTCAACGTGGAGGCCGAGGGCATCGACATCGGCCCGTCGCCGACGGACGCGGCTCTCGCGGCCGACCTGGCGCTGCCGATCGAGGAGCTCAACCTCACCGTCCGCTCGTACAACTGCCTCAAGCGCGAGGGCATCCACACCGTGGGTGAGCTCGTCGCCCGCAGCGAGCAGGACCTGCTGGACATCCGCAACTTCGGCGCCAAGTCGATCGAAGAGGTCAAGCAGAAGCTGCACGAGATGGGCCTGGCTCTCAAGGACTCCCCGCCCGGGTTCGACCCCTCCGCCGTGGCCGGCGGCGGGTACGACGACGAGGACGGCGGGTTCATCGAGACCGAGCAGTACTGAGCGTCCGTCTCACCAGTAGTGCCACCTCCGTCTCGTGCCGCCCTTCCGGGGCGGCATGAGACGGCGATGACAAGTCACGACCGGTACGCCGGTCGGCCCGACCCCGGTACCTGACACGGCCGGAGCGGGTTATCCATGAGGAGCATCACATGCCCAAGCCCACCAAGGGCGCCCGCCTCGGCGGCAGCCCCTCCCACGAGCGGCTGATCCTGGCGAACCTCGCCACCGCGCTGTTCCAGAACGGCCGGATCACCACCACCGAGGCCAAGGCCAGGCGTCTCCGCCCGCTCGCGGAGAAGCTGATCACCAAGGCGAAGAAGGGCGACATCCACAACCGTCGCCAGGTGCTGACGGTCGTCCGCGACAAGGGCGTCGTCCACCACCTCTTCACCGAGATCGCCCCGACGTACGCCGAGCGTCCCGGTGGCTACACCCGGATCACCAAGCTCGGCCCGCGTAAGGGCGACGCTGCCCCCATGGCGGTCATCGAGCTGGTGACCGAGCAGCTGAACCCGGTCCGGGTCTCCCGCACGGCTCCCGCCGCCGAGGCCGCTCCGGCCCCCGCGGAGGTCGAGGAGACGCCGGCGGCGCAGGACGAGGCCGCCGAGAGCACCACCGCCGAGGCCGCCCCGGCGGAGGGCGACAAGAAGGACGAGGCCTGATCCCAGGCTCCGTGAGCGGGCTCAGCTTCCCTTCGGGGGACGCTGGGCCCGCTCTTCTTTTGCGCACCGAACGAGGCACCGTACAAGGGATGTCGTGAGGCGAGAACTGCGGCTGAGGCTGGACCTGGGCTACGACGGCACGGACTTCTCGGGCTGGGCGCGCCAGCCCGGGCGGCGGACCGTGCAGGGGGAGATCGAGGACGCGCTCGGCCGGATCCTGCGCCTGGACGCCCCGCCGCCGCTCACGGTCGCGGGCCGCACCGATGCCGGCGTCCACGCGAGGGGACAGGTGGCGCACGCCGATGTTCCGCTCGCCGCACTGGCCGCCGCCGCCTCCGGGCGCGCCCCCGTCCCGGCGGAGCCGGAGGAGGCGTGGGAGGAGCGCGGCGCTGAGTGGCTCGCTGCGCTGACGAGGCGGCTCGCCGGTGTGCTGCCCCCCGACGTGCGGGTGCACGCCGTCAGCGTGGCCCCAGAAGGCTTCGACGCCCGGTTCTCCGCGCTGTCGAGGCGGTACGGCTACCGGGTCGCCGACGCCCCCGGCGGGGTCGACCCGCTGCGGCGGCGCGAGGTGCTGTGGTACGCCCGGCCGCTGGACGTGGACCTGCTGAACGCGGCCGCCGCCCGGCTTCTGGGCGAGCACGACTTCGCCGCCTTCTGCCGCAGGCGCGAGGGCGCCACCACGATCCGCGAGTTGCAGCGGCTCGACTGGGTCAGGGGAGAGGACGGGATCCTCCTCGCGACGGTGGTCGCCGACGCGTTCTGCCATTCGATGGTCCGGGCGCTGGTCGGGTCGCTGCTGACCGTGGGGGAGGGCAGGCGGCCCGTCGAGTGGCCGGTTGAGGTGCTGGCGCGAGCCGTACGGGATTCGGGCGTGCACGTCGCGCCCGCGCACGGCCTCACGCTGGAGGAGGTGCGCTACCCCGAGCCGGAGGAACTGGCGCGGCGGGCCGCCGCCACCCGCCGCGTGCGCACGTTGAACCGCTGACCGTCGGCCGAGGGGCGTCGGGTCGCCGCGGCACGATGGAACCCGTACCCCACAGCGCCGCCGCCCTCGGCCTGCCGTTGCCCGCGATGCCCTGTGCGCGCGATGCCCTGTACGCGCGATGCCCTGTGCCCGCGAGCGCCGGGATCGTCAGCGGCTCGCGCGCTTCTCGATTACCTTCGCCGTGTTGTCGCGGAAGGCGCCGCTGATCGGCCCGAGGTTCGTGTCGCCCGTCTCCGGCGTGTGGCCGTCCGCGTAGGTGGCGTAGCTGAACACGATGTAGCGGCCCCACACCATGCCCGCGGCGTAGCCACCGGAGATCGACACCTTGTCCGCGCGGCTCTTCTTGTCGCCGTCGAGGCCGCGGAACCAGACGTTCGTACCGAGGTTCTTCGTCTGGTCGACCGCGAGGGCCTCGGTCTTGCCGGGGAGCACGGCGATGCCCGTGGTCACGGCGTACTGGCGCTTGCCGTCGACGTACGTCGCCCTGAGCACCCTGCGGCACTGTTGCTCGGTGAGGGCCTGCGCGAACGCGCCCGCCGCCGCCTTCCCGCAGTCGTCGGTCACGTCGACCTTGACGCGGCGGTACGTCCGCCCGGCCAGCGTCACCTTCTCGTCCGGGAACGCCTCTTCCGACTTGAGGGTCTTGGGGTCGGTCTGTTCGGAGTCGAGGATCGCGGAGGCGACCGTGGAGCTCGGCTGCGGCTCGTCGGAGGGGGGCGCGGTGGTGGCCGCCGGTGTGCGGGCGGCCTGGTCGCCGCCGGGTTCGCCGGAGTACGCGAAGTAGGCGGCGGTGCCGATCGCCCCCACGACGACCACCGCTCCGGCGGCCATCAGGATGCGCTTGACCTTCCCGCCGGACGGGGGAGCGCCGGGGGAGCCCAGCGTCGCCGGGAGGTTGCCCTGGGGGGAGGACGGATCCGGCCCGAATCCGGGCGGAGGCGCCGGCTTGCCCGCCTTGGCGGGCGTCACCGGCGTGAACGCGAACGGGGTGTCGTCGGTCGGCTGCGAGGGCGAACCGGTCGTGGGAGAGGTTGTCGCCATCTGTCCTGAGGTGGGGTTGGGGGAGTCCGCCCCGTCGGCGCCGTCGCTCGCGGACGGGCCCGTGGGCGGCGTGTCGGATGACGCCGCGCCCGGGGGCACGGCGAATGGCGGGACCCCAGTGGAGGACGCCTCGGACGGTGCCTGGGACGCCGCGTCGGCCGGCGTCTCGTCCTGTGTCCCCAGTGGTGTCCCGGACGGTGCGCTGTCCTGCGCCTGACTCGGGGCGCTCGGTGTGTGCGGGTGCGGCGGCGGGAGCAGCGGCTGTGTCGTCCTGTCGGGAGACGCCGGCTGCGGCCCGCCGTGCGCGGTGCTCGGCTCGGGGTACGCCGGAGGGCGGTCCGGTTCGTGTGGTGCGCCGGGTGCCTGGAACCCCTCGGCCGGCGTCACCGCATGGGCGATCTCGGTTCCGAAGCCCGCGGGCGGCCCGGCAGGGCCCGGCGAGGGAGGATACGGCGCCGGCGCGCCCGGTGGCGGGACGCTCTGTCCGGGTACGTCCCGGGTCGGATCGCCCGGTCCGGGCACCCCGGTCGCCGAGGGCTCTCCGGCCGACCACTCCGTGGGAGCGGCGAGCGGCTCCTCACCCGGCCGCGCGTACGGGTTGGGGTCGCCCCCGGCGTCGGGGTGCCGGGTGGGGTCGTCCCCGCTCGCGCCGCCCGGGAGCGGCTGCCCGGCGGAATCGCCGGTCCCGCCCGGTCCCTCGCCGGGCGCGCTGCCCGCAGGCGCACCGGCGTGATGCGGGACATCCGCGGGCGTGCCGTCGAGATCGGGCGTGTTGGTGTGGCCGGGCGCGCTCGTGTGGCCGGGCGCGTCGCCCGATGTGCCGCCGGACGGGTCCGCGGACGCCTGCGCGGCGCCGTGCTCGTCCTGGTAGGCGTGCACAGGGGGCCAGGAAGTGCCTGCGGGCAGCTCTCCCTGCGGGTACGGCTCGCCCGGCAGCCGCGGCGGCCACACGGGGACGTCGCCGGGCTCGCCGGGACGGACCTGGTCGGGGAACGCGGCCCCCTGCGCGTCGGGGGGCTGCGGACCGGGCGCGAGCGGCGCCTGCGACGGGTCCGCCGATGGATACCCCTGGTGGGGCGTCTGCGCCGGGGACCACGCCTCCCCCGCGGACGGCTGCCCTGCGGACGGCTGCCCCGCGACAGGCGCGGGCCCCCATTCGTGGAACGACGGCACGCCGGGCGCCGTCTCACCGGGCTGGGCGGACTGGGGACCGACCGCGTTCTCCTGGTCCGGGCCGTAGAGCACCGGTGCCGTGGGGGTGCCGCCGTGGTGCGGCCAGGCGGATCCTGCGGGGTCCTGCCACGGCTGCCCAGGGGATCCGTCGTACGGCTCCCCGGGGCCGGTATGTCCAGCGCCGATCTGTCCGGTGCCCATCTGTCCCTGGGGGCCCGTGTCGTACGGCGAGGGGGACGCGCCGAAGGCGCCGGGAGCCGCCGGTTCGCCGGACGGCGGAGCCGGCCACGTCGTGGGGTCGATGGTGTCACCCGTCCCGGCAGGTACGTGACCCTGCGGCCACTGCGACCCGTCGCCCGAGTGGGGCCAGGAGCTCACGCCGGGGTGTGCCCCGGGCTGTGCACCGGGCTGTGCGACGTACTGCGCACCGGGTTGCGCACCGGGCTGTCCACCTGGCTGTGCGCCGGGCTCGCCGCCCGGGGCCGGCCACGTCTGCGGGGCGCCGGGTGCGGGTGGCTCCTGCTGCCAGGGTTGAGGGGCCGCACCGGCGGGTGGTTCCCAGGCAGGCCCCGGGGCGCCAGGAGGGGGTGGCTCCTGCTGCCACGACTGCGGCATGGGCGGTTCCCAGCCCGGCCCCGCGGCGCCGGGCGGCTGCCATCCCTGTGCGTTCGGACCGGGCGGCGGCTGCCAGGCGGGGTTCGCTCCGTCCGCGGGGGGTTGCCAGGCCGGGTCCGCTCCGTCCGCCGGCGGCTGCCAGGTGTGCGGTCCCCCGCTGTACGCGGGCTGCGGCGGTGGAGGAGGTGGAGGTGGAGTCTGGGGGTACGCAGGGCCGCCCGCGCTCTGGCCGGGGTGCCAGGACGGCGGTCCGGGCTGCCAGGGCGGCGTTCCGGGACCCGGCGTCTGTTCCCAACGCGGGGCGTTCGGGTCCGCCGGCGGGTGTCCGTAGGGGGCGGTGGGGCCGGCCCCCGCGTCAGGGCCCTCCTGCGCCCGGCCCACGGTGCCGGGGCCGGGCGGGGGCTGCCAGGCCGCCACTCCCTGGCCCTCGGGCTGCCAGGGCGGCGTTCCGGGACCCGGCGCCTGCTCCCAACGCGGGGGGTTCGGATCGGCCGG
>NZ_JBFAOO010000097.1:0-27202 GCF_040675265.1 Microbispora sp. NPDC049633 | reverse complement strand
CCGCGCGGGCCCGCGCGGGGTCGAAGAGCACGTCGTTGCGCGGGTAACCCGACTGCAGGATCTCCCCCTCGTAGCCGAACGCCCCCCGCAGCGCCGCGGTGGCGAAGGGGCTCGGCGACAGCAACAGGTCCCAGGTCGCCACCTGCCGCGCCAGTTCCTCGCGCGGCACCCGCTGCGCGTACGGCATGCCCTCCAGGTCGAGCCCCAGCCGCTTGAGCGGTGTGCCGTGCCAGGTCTGCACGAACGTCTGTCCCCGCGGCTTGCGGTACCACCCCGGCTGGGTGCGCCGGTTGGCGACGACGAAGCGGCTGGTGCGCAGCGCCTCCTCGTGCTCGCGCGAGCCGAACAGGACCAGGCGCACGCCCGGCGGGACCGCGAACTGCCCGTCCCGGGTGACCCAGACGATCTCCACGTCCGGGTGGCGGCGCGCCAGCTCCTCCGAGACGGCCCGAGGGTTGCACGAGTACTGCCCGCCGCCGTAGCTGTCGAACACCGCGGCGTTCCGCAGCGCGGTCCGCCCCCGTGGCCAGGGCCGTGCGGCGGCCCGGCGCCTGCGCGTCGCGTACGGCCCGCGCTCGTGCGGGCCGAGCGCGGGACGCACCGCGAGGCTCAGGTCGCCGTCGCGGGAGGTGCGGACGGAGACCTCGTGGAACCCGGTGACACGCGGCCGCGGCGGGTCGGCGATCAGCGCCGGGCTCAGGCGCACCCGCTCCCGCCCGCCCTCCGGTGACACCGCGAGCACGCGCCAGGTCCCGCTGCGGAGCGGAAGTCCGTCGGCCGTCGTGCCGACGGCGACCGTCCACCTCGCCTCGTCCCGGCGGACGGGCCACGCGTGCCGCTCCGTGCCGCACTCGAGGAGGATCCGGCCGGACGGGCACCGTCCCGTCCCCTCCAGGACCAGCTCGCCGGACTCCGTCCACCGGATCGCGCTCACCCTGCCCGGATCGGGGCCGTGGCCGCCGGGATCGGGACCGCCGGGACCGGGATCGGGGCCGCCCGCGGCGTTCGGGCCGAGCGTGAGCCCGCGGTCGCGGGTGAGGCTGACGCGCACGTCACCCGCGTCGAAGACGCGCTCGCTCGCGCCCCCGGCCGCCCGCCCGGCCCGCGTCACGCCCCGCGCCAGGACCCGCGCGTGCAGCGCCCACCGGCCGGGAGGCAGGGCGTCGAGGGCGACCACGGTCTCGAAGCCGGAGTCGTCGTGGCAGGCGGCCGACTGACGGGAGTCGGCGGTCACGTCGGGCCTGCGGGTCCGCCGTACCGGCAGGGTGATCCGCTCCTCCCCCCGCTGGAGCCACAGCTCGATCCTGCTGCGCCCGCTGTCCAGATGGGCGATGTACGCGTGGCCGGCCAGGACGAGCCTGTCGTCCGTGTGGCGCACGTCGTCCACACCGGCCACGAGCCGCAGGTCGCGGGTGGCGTCGAACAGCGAGCGCGAAAGCCGGGGATCGCGCCGGAAGGGGTAGTCGAGATACCAGCGGCGGCGCCGCAGCCCCCGCCGGAGCACGCCCCGGTGCCTGATCTCCGACGCGGCGAACATCCGCAGCTCCGCCAGCTCGCCGGTCATGCCGTGCGCGGCGAAGTGGAGCTGGAGCCGCCTGAGAACCGGCAGCCGCTCGACCGCGCCGGGGTCCAGACGGCCCAGGGCCTCGGCGAGCCCGTCCGGGACGCGGTCGCGTACGGCGTCCAGCACCGCTTCGAGGTCGGGCCCCTCGGCCAGCCGCAGGTCGTACGCCGCGCGCAACGCGGGCGCGTGCCGGCCGAGCAGGTCCGACACCTCCAGCATCGCCCGCAGGCGGCACAGGGGATCGGCGGGCGGCCGGGACCCGCGCGTGAGACAGACCACGCTGCCGAGCACGTCGGCCGAGGTGGACAGCACGTGCGCGGGGATCGTCACCGGGAAGTCCTCGCCAAGTCCCGCCGGGAAGGCGAGGGCGTGCCGGTTCCAGAACTCCCGGCGGAACACGGTGCCGCCCGCCCTCGGGTCCTCCAGCAGCTTCGGGTGCCGGGTGATGTGCGTGCGCAGGAACTCCTTGGCCTTCCGGGCCGTGTCCTGCGCGTGCGGCGTCCAGGTGCGGATCCGGCCGCAGGCGAGGTCGGAGCCGGTGTGGTCGAGGGCGCCGACCAGCGCGCGGTAGGCGTCCGCGGGGACGACCGAACCGGGGTCGGCGAAGGTGAGGTAGCGGCCGGTGGCGAAGGCGGCGCCCGCGTTGCGCGTGACGCCGGGGTCGTCGCCGCCGTCGCCGAGCGTCAGGAGCGTGAACCTGTGATCGGGCGGGCGCAGGCCCCGCGGGCGCCCGACCAGGATCACCTCCAGGTCGTCCAGGGTCTGGTCGCGCAGGGATTCGAGGCACTCCTCGGCGTGTTCCTCCCCGCCGTGCAGGGGGACGACCACCGAGAGGCTGGGAGGCACCGTCACGCCGTCAGGATGCCGACGCGCGGCGGCGCGCCACCCGGGCCATCCCCGATGCCTTACGGTCACTTGGCCTGTTCTTGACCAACGGGCGGCGTGGTCAGCCGAACAGGCCGTCCACCACCCGGCGGGCGGCCCACCCGTCGGCCAACGGGCGGTATCTCGCCAGGAACGCGGCGTACGCCTCCCGGTGCTTGCCGGCGATCTCGTCGAGGTGCGCGACCGCGTCGAGCACCTCCCCCTCCCGCAGCAGCGCCGGCCCCGGCGCCTCGGGCAGGAGCCACAGGTCCTGCGGCCGGCCGGCGTGCAGGAGCACCGGCCGCCCCGTCGCGGCGAAGTCGAACACCGCCGTCACGTCCCCGGCGACCAGGACGTCCGCGGCGAGGTACAGCTCGTGCGGGTCCGGATGGCCGGTGACGTCGCGGAGCCGGGCGTCGTCCGGCCCGGCTTCGCAGGGACGGCGGACCAGCAGGACGTGGTCCTCCGGAAGCCCGGCCGCCAGGCGTCCGGCGTCGAGCGTGTCGTGCTCCCCCGCGACGTACAGCAGGACGCGGGCGGGATCCGGCAGGCCGAGGCGGCGCCGCACCTCGGCGGCGCGCTCGCGGGCGCCGGGACCGGTCAGCAGGTCGTCGCACGGCAGGCCGGTCTCCCACACCTGTCCGTCGAAGCCGAGCGTCCGCCGCAGCAGCGGCGTCCACCACGGGCCCGGGGAGACGAGATGGGTCCACTGACCCGCCCCGACGCCGCCGGAGACGTCCTCGCCCGGGTACGCGGACCCCTGCCAGGTCTGCACCACCGCCTGGCCGGGCCTGCGCTCGAACCACGGCGGCAGCGGCGCGTCGGTGACGACGAACCGGCACCGGGCGAGGGCCTCGTAGTGCTCCCGTCCCAGCGTGCGCACCGGCTCGACGTCGTCCGGCAGGGCGACCTGGCCGTCCCGCACGTTCCACAGCAGCGGCAGGTCGATCCCCCGGCGGCGCAGTTCCTCGCAGACGGCCCTCGGGCTGCCGCCGAAGCGGGTGCCCGCGCCGCCGTCGAACAGGACGGCGTCCCGCAGCGGTCTGTCCCGCATCTGGGGATAGGCCGTCGTGCGTAGCACCCGCTGCGCCTTCCTGCCCCGCTCGTCGGCGGTCAGGTCGCCGCTCACGGTCAACAGGGCCCGGCCGGGGCCCGTCGTGACGATCCCGAACGTACGGCGGGCCGTCTGGTGGGCCGCCGGCACGTCCGTGTCGAACTCCAGCGGCAGGTCGGCCCAGGTCCCCCCGGCGGCGCGTGCCCGGATCGACAGGGCGTACCGGCCGCGTGGCAGCGGCAGCGGCCCGGCGGGCGAGCCCACCCGCTCGGGCGTCAGCCGTGCCCGGAAGCGGGTTCCCGCACCCTCGATCGGCAGCAGCCACTCCCCGCGCCCGGGAACGGGGTTCAGCGCGGTCACCACCAGCGCCGACATCTCGTACGGCACCGCGAGGCCGCCCTCGACGAGCAGTTCGCCGCCCGGCAGCCACTCGGCGAGGTCGGCGTACGCCGCGACGGGCTGGTCCCGCAGGACCAGGCCGCCGGTGCGATCCCGCGACACGACCATCTCCCGGCCGGCCAGGCCGTAGCGGCCGGTCGGCACGTCCTCGGCGAGGGTCACCGGCGTGACCGTGCCGTCGGCGGCCCGCACCGCGACCTCCCACCAGACCTCGGGCGCGGCGACCTCCGCGGGCACGGCCTCCCGGAACGCGGAGGTCCGGCTCGCGGGCAGCAGGTCGCGCAGGTCGACGACGGCCTCGAAGGTCCGCCGGTCCACGTGCACGGGACCGGTGCGGGGGACGCCGCCGGGACGCCGGGTGACCTCGAGCAGCGGGCCCGGCCCGAGGTCGTTGACGACATGGCCCACCAGGCGCAGCCGGCCGTCCCGCACCTCGTGGGTGACGACCCGGGCGGTCTCCCGCCCGGCCCGGAGCACGAGGTCGCCGGTCTCGCCGAGCAGCGGCGCGACGTAGTGGTCGGGGCCCACGGCGCGGTATCCCGCCTGCTCGGCGATGGAGGCGGCGGCGCGCGGGTCGGTCAGCCGTCCGCGCCGCAGGACACCCCGGTGGAGCACCCGCAGCTCCACGTGCCACCGTCCGAGGCGGCCCGGCCTGGCCAGCGCCGCGGGGTCGATCGTCAGCCGGAAGCCGCCCCAGTCGCGCTCCTTCGACTTCGCCGAGATCCGGGTCCTGATGACCGTGGCCGGCACCCGGACGCGCCGTCCGGTCCGCTCGTGGACAAGGGCGGCGAAGACCTGCTGGTGCACGCGCCGGGTGGGCCGCAGGAACGGCGGGGCGGCGCGGCCCTCCACCACGAGCACGCCGTCCTCCCACCGGACCGCGTCGATTCGGTGACGCGGGACGAGTTCGTCCCTGGCCCTGGTGACGGCGGCGGGGATCTCGGCGGAGCGCGCGAGGGGCACGTTCAGGTGGTGACCGCCCATCCTGCGGACGAGCCGCCGGTCGGGCCGCACCTCCCGGTCCCAGGCGAGAATCTCCAGCAGGTCGGCCTGGCGGCGCAGCCGCACCAGATGCCACTGCAGACGCCGCAGGGCGGGCAGCCCGTCGAGCACGGGGGGCGCCACGTCCTCCAGGTAGAGGGCGGCGAGGTCGAGGAACCGCTCCCGGAACGCCGGGGAACCCTGGTCGAGCACGTCGAGGAAGTTCGTGAGGTCGCCGTCGAGGACGGCGTGGTCCCAGGCGTGGATGTGCGCGGTGAAGCGGTGCTCGCTGAGGAAGCGGCGGACCTCGGTGACGGCGGCGAACCGGTCCTCCAGATGCGCCGCCCGCGTCTTGTCCTGCGTGATCGAACGGCCGCCGCCCTCGCGCCGCCGCCACAGGTAGACCGGCGCGGGCAGCACGTCCACGGCCCGCGCCAGGAAGTGGGCGCGCAGGGCCACCGCGATGTCCTCGTACAGCACGCCCTCGGGGAAGGCGAACCCGTGGGCGTCCCAGAACGAGCGGCGCCACAGCTTGTTGGTCACCAGGCGGTCGCGCAGGAGCGTGCGCGCCCGGGTGATGTGGGTCGCCGCGGCGGCGTCGGCGAACACGGCCCGGTGCATGGCCGACTGACGGGCGCCGCGCCCGTCGAGGCGCAGCACGTTGCCCGTGGCGAGGTCCGACCCCGTGCGTTCCAGGGACGCCACGAGGTATTCGAGGGCGTGCGCCGGCAGCAGGTCGTCACTGTCGAGGAACATCAGGTAGTCCCCGGTCGCGTGCCGCACCCCCGTGTTGCGTGCCGCGCCGAGCCCCGCGTTGGCCTGGCGGACCAGCCGGAACCGGGCGTCCCGCGCCGCGAAGGCGGCGGCGATCCCGGCGCTGCCGTCCGGTGAGCCGTCGTCGACCATGACGACCTCGACGTCCTGCCAGGTCTGCGCGGCGACCGAGGCCAGGCATCCGGCGAGGTACGGTTCCACGTCGTAGATGGGGACGATCACGCTCAGGCGGGACATGGCTGGTCCTTGCGAGTCGGCGGAACGGCGATCGGAGGTCGGAAATCGGGGGCGGGGCCGGGGCCGGCTTGGCTCAGGCCGGGCGCACGAGCGCGCGCAGGCGCCTGCGGAGCACCCGCGCGGTGCGGCGCAGCGGCCTGGGCACCGAGCGGGTGAGCGGTTCAGGCACGAAGCGGAGCGGTTTCGGCACCGAGCGAAGCGGTTTGGACCCCGAGCGGGCTCCCCGCGGAGCACCCGCCTCGCCCGAGGCCTTCGCCGGCGCGCGGCCGGGCATCGGCGGCACGGAGGCGGCGGCGAGCGCGGTGGGCAGGAAGCCCCACGTGGAGCCCGCGTCCCACACCGTGCCGTACATCTCGTGGACCAGGTCGTCGAGGTCGTCCCCCGGCCCGGCGCATCGCCGGGCGCGGCTCATCGCGGCGGTGCGCTCCAGCCGGGCGCTGACGACGCGGCCGTCCTTCCGCTCGTCCAGCGCCAGCGAGACGATGCCCAGCCGCTGCCGGTCGGCGTGCTTCACGACCGCTCCGATGGTGCCGCGCGAGGGCACCCAGCCCGGCGGGCAGTGGAAACGGAACGGCACGGGGAAGCAGTCGTCCGGCACGGCCTCGCGGAAGCGCACGCGCGGCTCGCCCTGGTAGCAGGCGAGGACCAGCCGCAGGTCGAGGGAGGGATCGCCGAGCGGGTCCCGCCGCCCGCCGCCGAGCCGCCCCCAGGGCCCGACGACGGTCACCCGCACGTCGGGCAGGCGCCCGGCGAGCACGGCGTCGACGGTCGCCCTGACCTCCTCGAACGACGCGTCCCCCACCTCGACCACGACGTCGACGTACGGCACCAGATAGGAGCGGTGGGGGTGCCTGCGCAACCAGCGGAAGCTCGGGACGCGCTCGGCGAGGTGGGGCCAGTTGTGCCGCTTCACGTCGGTCTCCCGGCGCATGACGGTGGACCGGCCGAGGTGCCAGCACCGGCTGCGGCGGTCGGGCACGAACACGGCCCCCGCCTGGGCCAGCCGGTAGCCGAGCTCGGTGTCCTCGCCCAGGACCAGCGAGGCGTCCAGCCCGCCTGCGGCGCGCAGCAGGCGGACCGGCAGCGACGCGGTGGCCCCGACCATGACGGAGAAGGCGTTGAAACCGGCCGCGCGCAGGTCGTCGGTCTGGTCCCAGCGCCGCTCGGTCCACTGCGGAGTGGCGTCCTCCTCGGCGTAGAGCTTGTGCACCGCGCCCGCCTCGACGGCCGCGAGCACCTCGCTCGCCGGGACCTCGTCCAGGCCGGGCACGAATCGCAGGTGCCCGAGCACGACCAGGTAGTCGGCCAGGTGGTGCCAGCGCATCTGTGCCTCGACGTGCTCGGGGAACAGCACGAGGTCGGCGTCCAGGTAGAGGATCACCTCTCCCTGTGCCGCCTCGGCCCCCGCCGCGCAGGCGCTCGCCCTGCCCCACGCCCCGCCGCGTGGGCGGACCACCCGCAACCGCTCCGGCAGCGGCCCGGCCGGCGTGTCGGGCAGCGGCGCCATGGGCCGGTCGCCGTCGTCCACCACCACGACCTCCATGAGATGGGCCGGGTAGGTCTGCCGCGCCAGGCCTGCCAGCGTGAGCGGCAGCGTGCGCTCCGCGCGGTAGGCGGGGATCACCACGCTCACCGTCCGCGTGGGGGTCCACTCCCCGGGTGCCGGCGGCTCCCCCAGCACCCCGTAGTCGTTGAGCGGGATGCGCACAGCCCCCGTCACGTCCTCACCACCGCCCGCCATGGGGCACCGTCCTCCATCAGTTCGTTGAAGACCAGCCCGCGCCACTGCTCCTGGTACGCCGCGAGGAACGACTGCACGGGCTGACGCCAGGTGTGGCCGTACGCGCTGCGGCGGCGCAGCACGTAACCGAGGCCGTGGGTGCGGTAGATCCGGCCGCCGACGGCCTCCACCGCCTGCAGGAGCTGGCCGTCCACGGTCCTCGCCAGCGGACGGAATCCACCGGCCGCCTCGAACGCCGCCCGGGTGACCAGCATCGTGCCCCCGGCCACGAGCGGCGCGAACCGCTCGGTGCCGATGCACCTCCTGATCGTCACGTCGAGTGGCTCCAGGTAGACGAACTCCGCCGCCGTCCCGACGAGGTCGGCGCCGCTGTAGTGCCGGGCGAGCAGGAGGTCGGCGAGGTGGTCAGGGCCGTACCAGTCGTCGTCGTCCACCTTCGTCAGGTACGACCCGGACGCGGCGGCCGCCATCTGGTTCAGGACCTCGCCGAACGGCGTCGTGGCCGGGGCCTCGATCACGGTGAGCGGCAGTCGCGTGCGGGGGATCGCCGTCTCCCTCGCCGTGAAGCCGTGCAGCCCCACGATCAGCTCGGCGGTCACGCCGCGCTGGCGCTCCATCTGCTCGACCGCGAACGGCACCATCTCCGGGCGGCGCGTGCACAGCAGGATCGAAACCCGCGGCTCCGGCGGCACCGGCAGCCCGGCGGCCAGAGCGAGACGCCGCCAGCGGGCGGCGGCCCCGTGCTCGCGCAGCGCGGCCCTGCGCAGGCGGATGCTCAGCTCCTCCCGGCGCAGGTCGGACGCGATCGCCTCGCCCGTCACGGCCGCGAGCGCGGCGGCCAGGCCGGGGCCGAGCGCCCGGTCGCGGGCGGGATCGGGTGCGGCGAGCACCGGGATCCCGGCGGCGGCGAAAGCGGCCACGACGCGCGCGACCGCGCTCGCCCGCCCCTCCCCTGCCTGCGAGTCGATCGCGGGCACCTCGATCCCGCGTATGTCCCGCAGTCGGGCGACGTCCACGTCCGTGACCCGTCCCCCGGCCGGGAGCCGTACGAGCCTGTCCGCGCCGAGGGTGACGGCGAACCCCTCCCGGTGCGCGGCGAGCGCCGCCATCCCCTGCGAGGGCTGCCGGCGGAACCCGATGGGGTTGACCACGGCCTCGTCCAGCGGCGGCGCCAGACCATCCTCCACCGGGCCGCCGACCACCGGACCGGCAACCAGAGGGCCGGCAACCAGAGGGCCGACGACCACCGGGCCGTCCGCCTTCGCCCGGCGCAGCGGCAGGTCGCAGCCGGGGGCGTCGCGGCGGTCCGGCACCGGCCCGCCGGGCGGCGACAACGTCACGTTGGGATCGCCGGGCCGCCAGTCGGCCGTGCCGCCGCCCCCCAGCCCCGCGACGGGAGTGGTCGCCTCGCAGGCACCGAACAGGCCGCGCGCCACGTGGGCCACGACGTCGCCGGCCGGCACGGGCTCGGTGAAGGCGGCGTCGAGGTGCCAGCCGCGCCTGCGGCGGGTGACCCGTATCTCGGCCAGGTGACGCCAGCAGGCTCCCGGCGCGGCGACCGGCAGAGGCTGGGCCGCCCAGGGCGGCACGTCGGCGACGGCGATCCGCACCCGTGCCGCCGCGGGCAGCAGACCGCGCAGCGGCACCGCCCTGCGCAGATCGGCCGGGGACCGCACGGCGAGCACGACACATCCGAGCGCACCGGTCCCGTCCGGCCCTCGGTCGGCACCGGCCGCGCCCGGCAGGGCGGACTCAGCGCCGAGGCGCCCGTCCGCGTCGCCCGCCGCGAGCGCCGGCGCGGGAACGGAGACGTCTTCCAGCGGTGTCCAGGGACCGGTGAAGCCCTCGACGAGGCGGCCGAGCAGCGCGGGACAGGACTCGAACCCGATCCACGTCCCCCACGCCGACCGGGAGGCGGCTCGCGTCACCCGCCCTCCTCACACTGCCCGGTTCCTCTTCCGACCGGCCCAGCATCGCGAACCCCGCTCGTGACGGGGCTGCCTTAGCCCCTTCCTTGGCCGAAGGTTTAATCGCTCCCCGCCGCAGGTGGAGGCGGGTTTTCCGGCGATACGGAACCGGACTGACGAGGAGGAAGTGCCGCGAAGCACGTTACGATGCCGCGTTATAGATTCCCGAGGAGTATCCCCATGGCTGTACCTCGTCTGATCCCTGTGGCCGTCGCGTGCGCCCTCGCAGCGGCCACCGCCACCCCCGCGCAGGCTCGCGGGACCGATGAGCCGTACTGCGCGACCCACAAGTGCATCGCCCTGACCTTCGACGACGGTCCGGGGCCGTACACCCAGACGTTGCTGAAGACCCTCGCCGAATACAAGGCCAAGGCGACGTTCTTCGTCATCGGGACGGAGGTGAAGAAGCATCCGAAGGTCACTCAGCAGATCGCCAAGTCGGGCCACGAGATCGGCAACCACTCGTGGGACGCCAGCTACCTGACCGAGCTCACGTACGCCCAGATCAACAAGAAGATCGGCGACACCCAGCGGCTGATCCAGAAGACGACGGGCAAGGCCCCGAAGCTCTTCCGCGCCCCCGGCGGGCTGCGCAACGGCGGAGTGCAGGAGATCACCGCCAAGTTCGGGCTCCTCCAGGTGCCCGGCACGACCGCCACGAAGGACTACATCAAGACCTACCGGCACGTGGACCTTCTCACCAGCCGGGCCCTCGACGTGGCCGGCGAGGGCGAGGTCGTGCTGATGCACGAGACCGTCAAGGAGACCGTGCAGTCGATGCCCGAGGTGCTCCAGACGTTGACCGCGGAGGGCTACAGCTTCGTGACGGTGTCCACCCTGCTGGAGGGCCAGGAGCTCACCCCGGGACAGGTATATCCCGACCGGTCGGGGACGATGACGACGGCCGCCGTCGAATGATCCTGCGGCCCAGCGCCTGAGCCGGCGCCTCAAGGAAGCGGTAGGTGAGCCAGCTCAGCGTGAGCAGCGCCACGAGGTAGCCGAGCGTGAGAGCCGCCCGGCCGGTCGGCGCGAGCGACCGCAGGTCGCCGGCGAGCACGTTCAGATACTTGAGCAGCGGGTGGTGCAGCAGGTAGACCGAGTAGCTGATCAGGCCGAGCCAGGTCAGCACGCCGGGCACGCGCCGCCCGCGCAGCGCCATGCAGAGCGCGAACGTCCCGCCGGCGAGGACCATCGTGGTGATCCACACGTCGGGCTGCACCCACCACCATCCCGCCTGGATCGACCACACCGGCGCGGCGGCCACCAGGGCCGCCGCGGCCACGACCGGGCCGAGCCCGGCCGTCCCCCGCTCCCACCGGTACAGCGCCGTCCCCGTGAACATCACCGCGAGGATGGCCGCGCCGAACCACGGCACGAAGCTGCCGAACACCAGCAGCACGAGCGCCGTCAGGCCCAGCGCGTACGCCGCCACCCTCCGGAACCGGCCGGTGATCAGGCAGGCCAGGCCCGCGACGAACAGCACACCGGTGGCGACGGCGGGCCACGGCCCCGGCAGCAGCGGCGCCGACAGCACCAGCCCGGCGCCCACCGCCATGACGCCGAAGGCGATCGCCAGCGTCCCGCTGCGCCGGTGCACGCCGCCGACGAACAACGCCGTGACCAGCAGGTAGAACACCATCTCGTACGACAGCGTCCACATCGGGTCGGCGAGGGCGCCGGTGTGGACGACGTCGAGCAGCATGCTCACGTGCGCGGCCACGGCCGAAGGGTCCCGCGGCACCTCCTGGCGCACCGGAACCCAGAACGCCATCGCGAGCACGAGGGCGATCACCAGCAGATACAGCGGGTACAGCCGGAAGACCCGGCTGATCCAGAACGCCCCGACGTCGCCCCTGTTCTCCAGGGACGCGGGGATGATGTACCCGCTGACCAGGAAGAAGACCAGCACGCCGTACATGCCGAGGCTGAACCAGTAGGGGCGCAACGACGGCATGAGCCAGGGCAGCGCGTGCTCGGCGACCACCGCCATCGCGCCGATCCCCCGCAGGGCGTCCAGCCAGGCGAGCCTGGTGGCCTTGGCGCCGGAGCGAGCGGTGACGGGCTGAGTGGCAATCACCGCGATACCCTATCCGGCACGGCCGGGATCAATCCGGTTGATCTCCACTCATCGATCCCGGATCACTCCCACTCGATGGTGCCCGGCGGCTTGCTCGTCACGTCGAGGACCACGCGGTTGACCTCGCGGACCTCGTTGGTGATCCGGGTGGAGATGCGCGACAGCACGTCGTACGGCACGCGCGACCAGTCGGCGGTCATGGCGTCCTCGGAGCTCACCGGCCGCAGGACGACGGGGTGGCCGTAGGTGCGGCCGTCTCCCTGCACGCCGACCGAGCGGACGTCGGCCAGCAGCACGACCGGGCACTGCCAGATGTCGCGGTCGAGACCGGCGCGGGTGAGCTCCTCGCGGGCGATCGCGTCGGCCTCGCGGAGCAGGTCGAGGCGCTCGCGGGTGACCTCGCCGATGATCCGGATGCCGAGGCCGGGTCCGGGGAACGGCTGGCGCCAGACCATCGCCGAGGGCAGTCCGAGCTCCTCGCCGGCCCGCCGCACCTCGTCCTTGAACAGCGTGCGCAGCGGCTCGACCAGCTGGAACTTGAGGTCCTCGGGCAGCCCGCCCACGTTGTGGTGGGACTTGATGTTCGCGGTGCCGGTGCCGCCGCCCGACTCGACCACGTCGGGGTAGAGCGTGCCCTGCACGAGGAAGTCCACCGGCCCGTCGGCGAGGATCGCGCGCTGCTCGTCCTCGAAGACCCGGATGAACTCCCGGCCGATGATCTTGCGCTTCTCCTCCGGGTCGGTGACGCCCGACAGCGCCTTGAGGAAACGCTCGGAGGCGTCCACGACGCGCAGCTTGACGCCGGTCGCCTCGACGAAGTCCCGCTCGACCTGCTCGGCCTCGCCCTTGCGCAGCAGGCCGTGGTCGACGAAGACGCAGGTCAGCCGGTCACCGATGGCCCGCTGCACGATCGCGGCGGCCACCGCGGAGTCGACGCCGCCCGAGAGCGCGCAGATCGCCCGGCCATCGCCCACCTGGGCGCGCACCGCCTCGACGGCGTCCTCGACGATGTTGAGCATGGTCCAGGAGGGACGGCAGCCGGCCGCCTCCAGGAAGTGCTTGAGCACCTGCTGCCCGTGCTCGGAGTGGAGCACCTCGGGGTGGAACTGCACGCCGTACAGGCCGCGGGAGGGGTCCTCCATCGCGGCGACCGGGGTGGCGTCGGTGGCGGCCGTGACGGCGAACCCGGCCGGGGCGCCGACCACGGAGTCGCCGTGCGACATCCAGACGGTCTGCGCCACGGGCAGCCCGGCGAACAGCAGGCCCTCCTTGAGGACCTGGAGCGGGGTCCCGCCGAACTCGGCGGAGTCGGTCCTGGCGACCTCGCCGCCGAGCGCCCGGGCCATCGCCTGGAAGCCGTAGCAGATGCCGAAGGTCGGCACCCCGGTCTCGAACAGGCCGTCCGGGACCGGCGGGGCGCCCTCGGCGTACACCGACGACGGGCCGCCGGACAGGATGATCGCCTTCGGCTTCTTCTCCAGCATCTCGGAGACCGGCATGGTCGACGGGACGATCTCGGAGTAGACGTGGCACTCACGCACCCGTCGTGCGATCAGCTGCGCGTACTGCGCGCCGAAGTCCACGACGAGGACCGTGTCGAACTCAGACACTGGAAAGGACCCCCAAGAAGGCAGCGAGGCGGTAACGCCAGTCTATCGGCGCGGTGACGCGTCCCGCCCGGCCGCACCGCCCGGGCGGTCAGGCGGGCGGGCGCGGGTCAGCACCGAGATCTCGCCGGAGGCCAGCGCGTCGGAACGCGCCCAGAACGCGGGATCGACGGCGTCGCGCTCCGGCACCTGCTCGATCACCTCGAAGCCGTGCTCCTCCAGCAGGTCCGCCGCCTCCGCCGGGCTCAGGAACGTCAGCCAGGGCTCGCCGTGCTCGGCCACCAGCGGCATCAGGGTCTCGGCGTACGCCCGCGCGCGCGGGCCGCGCATGGCCTCGGGCAGCAGGTGGTCGACGACGATCTCGCTGCCGGGGGCGAGGCGGCCGAGCCCGGCCAGCGTACGGGTGACGGCCGCACGGGTGAGATACGCGGTGACGCCGAGCCAGCTCACGAACGCGGGCCGGGCGAGATCGAAGCCGTGCGCGGCCAGCCGGTCGACCACGCGGCCGTCCTCCAGGTCCGCGGGGACGTACGTGAGACGGGGCGGCGCCGGGAGTCCCGCGCTCTCCATCGCCTCCCGTTTCCAGCGCTGGGTGGCCGGGTGGTCCACCTCGAAGACCTCCACAGGACCCGAGGCCGCCCGGCAGGCGTAGGTGTCCAGTCCCGCGCCGAGGATCACGTACTGGCGGACGCCGCGCCGTACGGCGTCGGCCAGGCGGTCCTCGGTGTAGCGGCTCCGGGTGACGACGGCCGCGCGCAGCCCGGCGGCCACGGGATGGTCGCCCATCGCGCGATGCAGGCCCACCAGTTCCTCCGCGCGCTCCCCGAGCACGGCGTACGCCTGCGGATCGCGGAAGACGACCGGCTCGCCGTCTACGATCAGGTGCGCGGCGCGCGCCGCCGCCGCGTGGAGCGCGGTCCCGCTGGGTCCCTCGGCCTGCACGCGTCGAGCGTAAACCGCCGCGGAGATCGTGACGATGGGCCGGCCGGCTGCCGGATCAGGAGGGCGCGGGCTCCGCCGGGGGCGGGGAGCCGGGGGTCGCGCGGTGGGTGATCTCCACGATGGGCAGGCGCAGCGCGCCCGGCGCGGACGCCGGGACGACCGGCCGCACGGGCGCGACCGGCGTGAGCCGCGCGTACGGCGAGCCGAGGGCGGGCCGGGGGTCGGGCTCGCCCTTGTTGGGCCACAGCGCCATCGCCCGCTCGGCCTGCGCGGTGATCGTGAGGGAGGGGTTCACGCCGAGGTTGGCCGACACGGCCGAGCCGTCCACGACGTGCAGGCCCTCGTACCCGTAGACCCGGTGGTAGGGGTCGATCACACCGCTCTCGGGCGAGTCGCCGATCGCGCAGCCGCCGAGGAAGTGCGCGGTCGCCGGGACGTCGAACAGGTCGAGCCAGGAACCGCCGGGAAGGCCGCCGATCTCCTCGGCCGCCAGGCGGACGGCCTCGTGCCCGGCGGGGATCCAGGTGGGGTTCGGCTCCCCGTGGCCCGGTCCCGCCCGCAGCCTGCCGCCCTTCAGGGACAGCGTGATCGAGTTGTCCTTGGCCTGCATGACCAGGGCGATGACCGTGCGCTCGGACCACCTGCGGTGGTTGAACAGCCGGGGCAGCAGGTGCGGCCGCCGCAGCGCCGCGCCGAGGAACTTCAGCCAGCGCGGTGCCCGGCCGCCGCCGTCCACGAGCAGCGTGCGCAGCAGGCCCATGGCGTTGGAGCCGTCGCCGTACCGGACCGGCTCGATGTGCGTCTCCGCGTCCGGATGGATCGAGGAGGTGATCGCCACACCGCGGTTGAGCCTGCCGTCCTTCGCCGTCGGCCGCTCGAAACCGAGCAGGGCCTCGGAGTTCGTCCTGGTCAGCGCGCCGAGCCGGGGCGAGATCCGAGGCAGCGTGGTCGCCCTGAGGCGGTGGAGCAGGTGCTGCGTGCCGTACGTGCCGGCGGCGAAGACCACCTGGGCGGCGGTCAGCGTGCGGGTGGGGCCGAACGCCCCGGTGCGCTTCACCGTGATCTCGTAGCCGCCCTCGACGGGCCGCACCCCGGTCACGGTGGTCTCGGGGTGGACCTTCGCCCCGGCCTTCTCGGCCAGGTAGAGGTAGTTCTTGATCAGCATGTTCTTGGCGCCGTGCCGGCAGCCGGTCATGCACTCGCCGCACTCGACGCAGCCCCGCCGGCGCGGCCCGACGCCGCCGAAGTAGGGGTCGTCGACCTCGACGCCGGGCTCGCCGAAGAACACCCCGACCGGGGCGAGGTGGAAGGTGTGACCGACGCCCATCCGCTCGGCGACCTTCCTCATCACCTCGTCTGCGGCGGTCACCGTGGGGTTCTCCACCACGCCCAGCATCCGTCTGGCCTGGTCGTAGTAGGGCGCGAGCTCCGCCTTCCAGTCGGTGATGTGGCGCCACTGCGGGTCCTGGAAGAACGGGTCGAGCGGCTCGTAGAGCGTGTTGGCGTAGACGAGCGAGCCGCCGCCCACGCCCGCGCCGGCCAGCACCATCACGCCGTTGGAGCCGCGCAGGACGTGGATGCGCTGGATGCCCTTCAGGCCCAGCGCGGGGGCCCACAGGAAGTCCCTGGCCCGCCACGAGGTCTTCGGCAGGGTCTTCTCGTCGAACCGCCGGCCGGCTTCGAGGACGCCGACCGAGTAACCCTTCTCGGTGAGCCGCAGCGCGGTCACGCTCCCGCCGAACCCCGACCCGATCACCGCGACGTCGTAGTCCAACGCCCCGCCTTCCTTGCTCACTTGAGGTGCAGCCGCTTCATCGTCTTGAGCAGCCCCGCGAGCGTGTCGGCGTACCTGTCGTAGGTCATGCCGAGGATCGGCTCGAAGCCCAGCCACGTGGCCTGGCTCGCCACCGTCTGGACCTCCGTGTACTTCAGCAGGCCCTCGGTCCCGTGGCGGCGGCCGAGCCCGGACGACTTCATCCCGCCCATCGGCGCGTCGTAGGAGGCGTACGCCGAGCCGTACCCCTCGTTGATGTTGACGGTGCCCGCCTTGATCCGGGCGGCGAGGCGGCGGCCCCGGGCGACGTCCCGGGTCCAGATCGAGGCGTTCAGCCCGTACGCCGTGTCGTTGGCCGCGTGGACCGCCTCGTCCTCGTCCCTGAAGCGGTAGAGCGACACGACCGGCCCGAACGTCTCGTCCCGGCAGACGGCCATGTCCTCGTCGACGCCGTCGAGGACGGTCGGCTCGTAGAAGAACGGGCCGAGGTCGGGGCGCGGCCGGCCGCCCGTCAGCACCGTGGCGCCCTTGGCCACCGCGTCCTCGACGTGCGCGGCGACCCCGTCGAGCTGCCGCTGCGAGGTCAGCGAGCCCATCTGCGGGTCCCAGTCGAGACCGGGGCCGATCTTCATGTTCTCCACCGCCCGCACGAACTTGTCGCGGAAGGCGCCCGCGACGGCCTCGTGCACGTAGAGGCGCTCGATCGAGATGCACAACTGCCCGGCGTTGGTGAAGCAGGCCCGGATCGCGCCCTGCGCGGCGACGTCGAGGTCGGCGTCGTCGAGCACGATCATCGGGTTCTTGCCGCCGAGCTCCAGCGAGCAGCCGATGAGCCGTTTGGCCGCCTCCTCGGCGATCCTGCGCCCGCCGCGCGTCGAGCCGGTGAACGCGACGTAGTCGGCGCCGTCGATCAGCGGGTCGCCGATGTCCTCCGGATCGCCGAGCACGACCTGCCAGATGTCGCGCGGCATGCCCAGCTCGGCCAGCAGGTCGATCGTCCACAGCGTGGACAGCGGGGTCTGGGTGTCCGGCTTGTGCACGACGGCGTTGCCCGCGATCAGGGCGGGGACCACGTCGGTGACGCCGAGGGCCAGCGGGTAGTTCCACGGGCTGATCACCGCGACCGTGCCCTTGGGGTGGCGCAGCTCGGTCGTACGGGTGGCGATCGGGAAGATGCCCTGCCTGCGCTGCGGCTCCAGCAGCCCCGACGCCCGCCGGGCGTAGTAGAGCGTGCAGCCCGCCACGTCCGCGAGCTCCTCGTACGCGTGGCGGCGCGCCTTGCCCGTCTCCCACTGCACCACGTCGAGCAGTTCCCCGCGCCGGTCGAGCATCGCGTCGTGGAGCCGCAGGAAGGGCTTGATCCGCTCACCGACCGGCAGCGCCGCCCAGGCCTCCTGCGCCTGCCTGGCCCTGGCGTACGCCGCCCGTACGTCCTCGGGGGTGGAGATCGGGACCTCGGCCAGGACCCCGCCGGTGAACGGCGCGAGGATCTCCCGCGTCTTGCCCTCCGAGGAGACGTGCGCGAGGATCCGGTCGACCATGGCCGCGTCGAGCGTCCGATTCATGGCACCCATGGCGGAAGAATATTCCGGAGCTCCGCTCGTGGCTACCGGTAAGTAATGACCCTCGCGCCGAGGTTACGCGCTCAGCACCGCGCGGAGCGTCTTCCCGAACTCCGCGGGATGCGTGGTGAGCCCCGTGTGCCCGCCCGGGAAGTGGACGAGCTCCGTGCCGAAGCGTTCGGCCAGGAAGGCGGCGGGACGGTAGGGCAGCTCACCACGTGAGTCCGCCCCGGCCGCGAGGACGAGCCGGTCCGACAGGGCCTCCAGACGGTCCACGTCCGGCGTGTACGCCATGAAGCTCGGCACGATGCGCCCGAGGAAGTAGGGCATGTCCGCCATCGTCCGCTCGGCTCGGGCCGCCGCCTCGGGCGGTAGCTCCATGGCCGCCGGGGGCTCGACGGGGTCACCAGGGGCACCAGGGGCACCAGGGGCACCGGCGTCGCCGGGCCGCCTGAGACCGGCCGCGAACACCGCGGCCGCGGGCATCAGTCCCTCTCGTCGGAGCGTGTCCTGGACGCGGGCGAGCAGCGCCCGGTGCTCGGCGGCGTCCGGCAGCACCTCGACCACCGGCGGCTCGTGCGCCACGACGCGTTCGACGCGCTCGGGGCGGGTGGTGAGCAGGTGCAGCGCGACGATCGCGCCGGAGCTGCAGCCGGCCACGCGGGCGGGCGCGTCCGGAGACAGCAGGTCCAGCAGCCGCACCGCGTCGTCGGCGTGCCGCGCGACCGACTGCCCGGCCTCCGGGTCGTCCAGCGGGCTGCGGGTGAGGCCGCGCGGATCGTAGGACGCGACCGTGTAATCGGCGGCCAGGTCGCCCGCGACCCCGTCGTAGGCGGCCGCGCCGCCCGTGCCGCCGGGGATCAGCAGCAGGAGCGGGCCCGTGCCGCGCACCTCGTAATGCAGGCTGGCGCCGTCCACGCGCAGGCGGCCGGTGGTCGGGCTGGTCATGCGGGGTCTCCTTCGTCGTGCGGGGGCCAGTGCTCGAGGAGGGTGTGCAGGGCGTCGAGGCAGCGGACCCAGGTGTCTTCGGCCGGGCGCGCGTGCGCGAACCCGCCCGCGGCCTCGAGGCTGGTGAAGCCGTGCAGCGTGCTGCGCATCAGCCGGACCGCGTCAGTCAGGTCGGGTTCCGCCAGCGCGTAGGCGCGCAGCATGCCGTAGGTCAGCTCGACGGCGCGCCGCGGTCCGGGCGCCCGGGCCACGAGTTCGGGATCGATCTGTATCGGGATCTGTGTCGCCGTGTATCGGCCCGGGTGGTCGTGGGCGTACTGCCGCCAGGCGTTCGCGTACGCGACCAGCGCGTCCTTCCCGGCCCGCCCGGCGATCGCCTCCGCGATGCGGAGGGTCTTCTCGTCCGCCGCCAGCAGCGCGATCCGCCCGCGCAGGTCCTCGAGGTTGCGCACGTGCGCGTAGAGGCTGGCGTCTTTAACCCCGAGCCTGCGCGCCACCGCCGACATGGTCACGTGGTCGAGCCCGGCCTCGTCCGCCAGCTCGGCACCGGCGAGCGTCACCCGCTCCGCCGTCAACCCGGCCCGCCCCATCCGCCCGCCCCTCTTCCTAATGTCATTCGCTATTGCCTAATAATCCTAGATTGTATCTTGGACCCCAAGGCCCATGGGACGTCGAACCGGAGCGGGATCCGATCCGTCTTGTGGGCATGAGGACATCGATTCGTACGGCGGGCGTTCTCGCCGCGCTGCTGGCCACGGGAGCCACGGGCTGCGCGGGTGGCCGTACGGCACAGGATCTCCCGCCCTCTCCGGCCGACCTGACCGGCAAGGTGCGGCTCGTCGCCTACACCGACTGCGACGAACTGGCCGAAGGGCTGCGGCAGGCGGCCGCACGGAACGTGACCCCCTGGGGCTTCGGGGAGAACATGCTCTTCGCGGCCCGTTCCGACGTCGCCACCGCCAAGGAGGCGACGTCCGGGCAGCCGTCGCACTCGACCACGAACACGCACGAGGCGGGCGTGGACGAGCCCGACCTGGTCAAGACCGACGGCAATCGGGTGATCACGGTCACGAGGGGCGTGCTGCGCGTCGTGGACGCCCAGAGCCGGAAGGTCGCCGGAACGCTGCGGCTCGTCGCCGAGGACCAGTCGTGGGCCCAGGGCGACCTGCTGGTCCACGGCGACCGCGCGCTCGTGCTGTTCCAGGGCGGCGGGATCATCCCGTTCGGGGCGACGGCCAAGACCAGGGCCGGCGCCGGCGGCCCGAGATACGTGCTCGTGGACCTGTCCGGCGAGCCGCGCGTCCTCGGCGCGATGACCGCGAACGGACAGCACGTCGACGCCCGGCAGACCGGCTCCACGGTGCGGCTCGTCGTCCGGTCCCAGCCGGCGATCGCCTTCCCGGCGCCGAAGGGGAACGAGCCGGAGAAGGAACTGCTCGAAGCCAACCGTCAGGCCGTGCTGTCCGCCCCCGCCGACGCGTGGCTGCCGTCGTACGACGTCGAGTCCGGCGGCGCGAGCCGCACCGAGCGGGTCGGCTGCGACCGGGTCAGCCACCCCGAGCAGTTCACCGGCACCTCGATGCTGAGCATCCACACGATCGACCTGGCCGCCGCCACACCGTTCGGCTCACTCACCCCGATCGCGGTCGCGGCCGACGGCGACACCGTGTACGGCACGGCGGGCAGCCTCTACGTCACCAGCAATCCCCGCTGGTGGGCGGCCCGCCCGGTCGACGTGGTGCCGATCCCCGAGGCTCCGGCCGCCACGTCCACGCCGCAGCCGGCGCCCGAGCGCACGGAGGTGCACCGCTTCGACGTCTCCGCCCCGGGCGCCCCGCGCTACGTCACCTCGGGCTCGGTGCCGGGCCGGCTGCTGAACCAATACTCCCTGTCGGAGTACGACGGCCATCTGCGGGTGGCGACGACCAGCGGCGCGGAGGTGTTCGGCGCGAGCCCGGGCGGCAGTGAGAGCGGCGTGTACGTGCTCGACGCCGGCACACTCGCGCAGACCGGCTCGGTGACGGGCCTCGGCAGGGGCGAGCGGATCTACTCGGTCCGGTTCATGGACGGCCTCGGCTACGTGGTGACGTTCCGTCAGACCGACCCCCTGTACGCGCTGGACCTGCGGGACCCGGCCGCGCCGAAGGTCACCGGCGAGCTGAAGATCACCGGCTTCTCCGCCTATCTCCACCCGGCGGGCGAGGGGCGGCTGATCGGCATCGGCCAGGAGGCGAGCGGGGAGGGCCGCGCGCTCGGCACGCAGATCTCGCTGTTCGACGTCGCCGACCCGGCCGCGCCCGCCGTGCTGTCGCGGTTCCACCAGGAGCAGTCCGGTTCCGAGGCCGAGTGGGACCCGCACGCCTTCCTCTACTGGCCCGCCACCGGGCTGGCCGTGCTCCCGCTCGCGAACTGGGCCGACGGCGGGATCGCGGGAAGCGCGGCCCTCGCCCTGCGGGTGGGCGACCGCGAGATCACCAAGCTGGGCGTCGTCAGCCACCCGCGGCAGCCCGCCAGGAGCGACTTCGCCCCCGCCGACCAGGGCATCCGCCGTTCCCTCGTCATCGGCGACGACCTGTGGACCCTGTCCGACGCCGGCCTCAAGGTCAGCGACGCGGGCACGCTGACCGACCGGGCGTGGATCCCCTTCGCCTGACGGTCAGTTCCCGTTGCCCCGCGCCTTCGCGAGGTCACGCGGGGGCGCGACGGGGACGATCTCCGGCGCGCCGAGACGGATCGCGTCGGCCTCCTGGTCGGTGTCCTGCTCCTGGGACGCCCGCTCGGCCTCGACCCGCTTGGTGTAGTACTCGACCTCCCGCTTGACCTGCTCGCCGTCCCAGCCGAGCGGGCCGGCCATGAGCTCGGCGGCCTCCTGGGCGACCGCGGTGCCCCGGTGGAAGGTCTCGATCGAGATGCGGGTGCGCCGGGTCAGCGCGTCGTTGAGGTGCCGGGCGCCCTCGTGCGTCGCGGCGTACACGATCTCCGCGCGCAGGTAGTCGTCGGCGCCGTCGAGGGGCCGGCCGAGCGAGGGGTCGCGCTCGATGATCGCCAGCACCTCGTCGATGAGCGAGCCGTACCGCTCCAGCAGGTGCTCGATCCTGGCCACGTGCAGCCCGGAGGCGCGGGCCATCCGATGGCGGGAGTTCCACAGGGCCTGGTAGCCCTCGGCTCCGGCGAGCGGCACCTGGTCGGTGCACGACGGCGGCACGCGCTGGTCGAGGCCGAGCGCGACCGCGTCCACGGCGTCGGCCGCCATGACCCGGTACGTCGTGAACTTGCCGCCGGCCACCATGACCAATCCCGGCACGGGGTGGGCGACCACGTGCTCGCGCGAGAGCTTGGAGGTCTCCTCGGACTCCCCGGCCAGCAGCGGCCGCAGCCCGGCGTACACGCCCTCGACGTCGTCCCTGGTCAGCGGCACCGACAGCACCGAGTTGACCCGGTCGAGCAGGTAGTCGATGTCCGCCCGGGAGGCGGCGGGGTGGGCCTTGTCCAGGCTCCAGCGGGTGTCGGTGGTGCCGATGATCCAGTGCCGTCCCCAGGGGATGACGAACAGCACGGACTTCTCGGTGCGCATGATCAGGCCGCTGCGCGAGTGGATGCGGTCGCGCGGCACCACGAGGTGGATGCCCTTGGACGCCCGCACGTGGATCTGCCCCCGGCCGCCGACGAGCTGCTGGATGTCGTCGGTCCACACGCCGGTCGCGTTGACGACCTGACGAGCCCGCACGTCCAGCTCCGCGCCCGTCTCCAGGTCGCACACGCGCACTCCGGTGACCCGCTCCCCCTCCCGGAGGAAGCCGACCGCCTGCACCCGCGAGGCGACGTGCGCGCCGTACGTCGCGGCGGTGCGCAGCGTGGTCATCACGTAGCGGGCGTCGTCCACCTGGGCGTCCCAGTACTGCACGGCGCCGGTGAACGCCGACCGCCGCAGCGACGGGACCACCCGGAGGGCCTGGCGGCGGGTCAGGTGGCGGTGCCCCGGCACGCCCCGGGTGAGGCCGAAGGACAGCCCGAGCGTGTCGTAGAGCGCGAGCCCCGCCCCGATGTACGGCCGCTCCCAGCCCGTGTGGGTGAGCGGATACAGGAACGGCACCGGCCTGACCAGGTGCGGCGCGATCCGCTTGAGCAGCAGGGCCCGCTCCCGCAGGGCCTCTCTGACCAGGTCGAAGTTGAACTGCTCCAGGTAGCGCAGCCCCCCGTGGATCAGCTTGGACGACCGGGACGACGTGCCGGAGGCGAAGTCGCGCGCCTCGACGAGGCCCACCGAGAGCCCTCGGGTCGCGGCGTCGAGCGCGACGCCGGCGCCGACCACGCCGCCGCCGATCACGACCACGTCGAGTTCCTGCGCCTCCATCCGCGCCAGGGCGGCGGTACGTTCCGCCGGGCCGAGTCGCGCCGTGCCCATCCTCGCCGTCATAGGGCTCCTTCTGTACCGCTTTCACCTCTGTCGAGTAAATCTACCCACGAGTAGCTACCCGGGAATCCACCCTTTCCGCCGCCTTTCCCAATGATCTCCAGAAATGTCGGTGAACTCTTCCCCATGGCCCGACACGCCGCCCCTACGCGGCCGACTCGGCGGACCGCCCCTCACCCGAGTCGGCGGGTCGCCTGCAGGCGACCATGGACGTCCGGGCGTGCGGCCCGCCGTACCAGAACCGCCAGCCGAGGTCGTAGACCTCGACGTCGGCGGCGCCGCACTCCGTCAGCACCTCCGCGTACCGGCGTGCGTTGCGGAAGTCGGCGATCCGCAGCAGACCGCCCGGTCTGAGCACGCGGAAGGCCTCGCGCACCGCCTCCGCGCGGCCCTCCTCCTGCACGATGTTGTGCACGGCGAGGCTGGAGACGACCAGGTCGAACGCGGCGTCGTCGAACGGGAGGTCACGCATGTCGCCGGTGATCAGATCCACCCGGTCGGCGACCCCTTCCGCCCGCGCGTTCGCCAGGGTGGCGTCCTGGCTGTTGCCCGACTGGTCCTTCGTCGCCCACAGGTCGACGCCGGTGGCTCTGCCGGCGCCGGAGAGCCGCGCGGCGGCCTTCAGCAGCACCATGCCCCGGCCGCAGCCCAGGTCGAGGACCTGCTCGTCCCCTTTCAGCCCGAGCCGGTCGAGTTCGGCGTCCCAGACCCTGAACTTGCCGCGGAGAGTGGTGTGCGCGAACAACGCCGCAGCCGCGACGAGCGCGATCCCGCCCACGAGGAGCACCACGGCAGGAATGGGCAGGCCGATCCCGAACAGCACGGCGGCGAGTGCCGGCTCGACGACGCCGCCCACCGCCAGTCCGGCCAGCACGCCGGGGGCGTCCACACCATAATTCGCACGCGGATTCACCACCGCTAGTTCTTACCTCCGGCTCACCCGCCGTGTACAGGGCGGGACGTGGTCCCCATCGGCGGGAGCGCCCGGACCCGGAGCGGTGGGCGCGAGCCGCACACGCGAGGATGGCGGCATGAGCGTGACTCTCTCCGACGCCCGCGTCGTCACCCCCGACGGCGTCCACGACGGCTGGCTGACCATAGAGGACGGCAGGATCACCCACATCGGGCGCGGGCAGGCGCCGCGCGACGGGTTCGGCCTGGGCGGGCGCACGGTCGTCCCCGGCTTCGTCGACATCCACAACCACGGCGGCGCCGGCGGAAGCTTCCCCGACGGCGACCCCGCGAGCGCCGCCGAGGTCGCCGCCTTCCACCTCGGGTGCGGCACGACCACCCTCGTGGCCAGCCTGGTCACCGCCGCGCCCGACACGCTCGCTCGGGCCGCGGCCATGCTCGCCGACCTGTGCGAGCAGGGCCTGGTCGCCGGCATCCACTTCGAGGGGCCGTACATCGCCCGGTCGCGGTGCGGCGCGCACGAGCCCACGCTGCTGCGCGAACCGGACCGGGCGGAGTTCCGCGCGCTGGTCAAGGCCGGGCGCGGGCACGTGCGGATGCTGACGATCGCCCCGGAACTGCCGAACGCGCTCGACGTGATCAGGGACGCCGCCGCCGAGAGGATCGTCGCCGCCCTCGGTCACAGCGACGCCACCTACGAGCAGACGCTCGACGGCATCGAGGCGGGGGCGAGCGTGGCGACCCACCTCTACAACGCGATGCCCTCGCTGGGCCACCGCGCGCCGGGGCCGATCGCCGCCCTGCTGCAGGACGAGCGGGTG
Organism: Microbispora sp. NPDC049633; assembly: GCF_040675265.1. Taxonomy (NCBI): domain Bacteria; kingdom Bacillati; phylum Actinomycetota; class Actinomycetes; order Streptosporangiales; family Streptosporangiaceae; genus Microbispora; species Microbispora sp. NPDC049633. The sequence goes on along the minus strand of NZ_JBFAOO010000097.1, from coordinate 2,564 downwards.
ACGGTCGAACTCATCAACGACGGGGTCCACGTCCACCCGGCCATGCTGCGCCTGGCCATGGGCGCGGCGGGCGCGGACCGTACGGCGCTGATCACCGACGCCATGGCGGCCGCCGGGATGGGCGACGGGCGCTACCCGCTCGGCCCGATGACCGTCGACGTCGTCGACGGAGTGGCCCGGCTCGCCTCCGACACCCCCGGGCGACCAGGCTCGATCGCCGGCAGCACGCTCACCATGGACGTGGCCTTCCGCCGCACGGTGCGGGAGACCGGGCGCTCGCTGGTGGACGCCGCCCGCATGGCCTCCATGACCCCGGCCCGTGTCCTCGGCCTGGACGGCGAGGTCGGCTCGATCACGGTCGGCAAGTACGCCGATCTGGTCGTGCTCGGCGACGACCTGGACGTCGCCGGCGTGATGCGGCGCGGCGCCTGGGTCCGCCATCCCTGACCGGCGGCCGCGACACCGATCTCCGTGCCGTGCCTCCCGGTGGGGGCGCGGCGCGCTCAGGGGATGATCCGGCGGCGGCGGAATTCGGCGAAGATGTCCAGGAACATCTTGCGGGTGTCCACGAACTCGTGGAAACCGAACCGCCGCGCCTTCGAGCCGTCCGCGAGGAAGTCGTAGTCCCAGGAGAAGACGAAATCGCCGAAGGCCCACGAGGACACCTCCTCGTAGGAGTGCTTCTCCAGGCCGTGCCGCTCGACCATCGAGTCCCACAGGGGTGCTTTGTCGGCCATGACGACCTCCAGCGACATCGGGAGCGGCGGCGCCACCTCCAGCTCGAAGAAGCGGGCGATCTCCGGCCACATCTCCTCCCAGCGGAAGAGATCACCGTTGTTGATGTTGAACGCCTGGTTGGCGCACGCCTCGCTGGTCGCCGCCCACACCGTGGCCTTGGCCAGCAGCGTCGCGTCGGTCATCTCCAGCAGCGTGCGGTACGCCCCGGGCTTTCCGGGGAACCGCAGCGGCAGGCCCAGTTCCTTGGAGATCGACGCGTACACCGCGATCACCATGGCGAGGTTCATCGGGTTGCCGAGGGCGAAACCAGACACCACCGAGGGACGCAGCGCGGACCACGTCCACGCCTTGCCCTTCTGGCGCTCTTCGAGGAAGTTCTGCTGGTCCACGTTGAACTCCGGCGGCATGTGGTGGGGGTCGTCCTCCCGCGCGGGCGTCTTGAACGGCCCGAGGTGCGCGCCGTACACCTTGTAGCCCTGCATCAGGCTGACGTGACGCAGGCCGGGTGAGGCGGCCTCCACGGCCTCGACGACGTTGACCAGCATGGCGAGATTGGGCGGCACCAGCTCCGCCCAGGTCGGCCGGTCCTGGTAGGCGGCGTAGAAGACGTGCGTGACGTGGTCGAGGCCGCTCAGCCGCTCCCGGCAGTCCTCGGCGTTCAGCAGGTCCACGGCGATGTGCCGGACCCGGCCCGCGTCGGTCCCGCCCCGGCGGGACAGGCCGATCACGTCCCAGTCTCCGAGCTCCACGAGGTGGTCGATCAGGTTGCGGCCGATGACGCCGTTCGCCCCCACGACAAGGGCGACCTTGTTGTCCGTGTTCATGATTCAAGTCTCGGGTGAGCAGCGGTGATTAGTCCAAGACATGTAATTCACAGACCCAATAACATTTATTCATGGCAAGCCTGCGACAGCTCGAATACCTGGTCACGATCGTGGAGGAGGGGTCGTTCACCAGGGCGGCCGAACTCCTCCACGTGTCCCAGCCCGCGCTGTCCCATCAGGTGCGGGTGCTCGAACGCGACGTCGGCGGCCCGCTCCTCGAACGTCTCCCCCGGGCGGTACGGCTCACCGCGATGGGGCGGGCGATGCTGCCGCACGCCCGGGCCGCGCTGGCCGACGCGGAGCGGGCGCGGTGCGCGGCGCGACAGGCCGGCGGCCTGGAGACCGGGGAGCTCCAGGTCGCGACCCTCTATTCGGTGAGCCTCGGCGTGCTGCCGCCCGCGCTCCGTGCCTGGCGGCGCTCGCATCCCGGCGTACGGGTCAGGCTGTTCGAGCATTCGCACGCGGAGCAGTTGCGCGAGGCGATGCTGGCCGGCCAGGCGGACCTCGCCATCGGGCCGGCCCCGCGCGACTGGGACGGCCTGGTCACGCCGCTCGGCACCGAACCGTTCCTCGTCGTGCTGCCCGCCGACGACCCGGCGGGCCACCGGGAACACGGCGCCGACGGCGTGCAGGGCGCGGACGCGGTGGACCTGACGGCGCTGGCCGGCCGCGACTGGGTGCACTTCGCGCCGGGCAACGGGCTCGGCGAGATCCTCGACCAGGCGTGCGCGGCCGCCGGTTTCCAGCCGCGGGCCGCCGTGCGCACCGAACAGACGGCCGCCGCGCCCGTCCTCGCCGCCGCCGGGCTGGGTCCCACTCTGGTGCCCGCCAACGTCATCCCGCCCCACTTCGACGGACGCGTGCTGTGGCCCCGGCCGCCCGTGGAGCGCGTCATGACGGCCTACACGCGCGGCCGCCCCGATCCCCTCGCCGCCGCCTTCATCGCGACGCTCGGGCGGGCGGCGTGCCTGGTGCCCGCCCACGTACTCGCCCCTCGCTGAG
>NZ_JBFAOO010000096.1:0-27617 GCF_040675265.1 Microbispora sp. NPDC049633 | reverse complement strand
CGGCTGTGATGTGACTGCGTGCCTTTTGAAGAATGAGCCTGCGAGTTATGGTGTGTGGCGAGGTTAACCCGTGTGGGGGAGCCGTAGCGAAAGCGAGTCTGAATAGGGCGTATGAGTCGCATGCTGTAGACCCGAAGCGGGGTGATCTACGCATGGGCAGGTTGAAGCGTGGGTAAGACTGCGTGGAGGACCGAACCCACCAGGGTTGAAAACCTGGGGGATGACCTGTGTGTAGGGGTGAAAGGCCAATCAAACTCCGTGATAGCTGGTTCTCCCCGAAATGCATTTAGGTGCAGCGTTACGTGGTGCTTGCCGGAGGTAGGGCTCTGGATGGCTGATGGGCCCGACAAGGTTACTGACGTCAGCCAAACTTCGAATGCCGGTAAGTGGAGCGTGGCAGTGAGACTGCGGGGGATAAGCTCCGTGGTCGAGAGGGAAACAGCCCAGATCACCGACTAAGGCCCCTAAGCGTGTGCTAAGTGGGAAAGGATGTGGAGTCGCAGTGACAACCAGGAGGTTGGCTTAGAAGCAGCCACCCTTGAAAGAGTGCGTAATAGCTCACTGGTCAAGTGATTCTGCGCCGACAATGTAGCGGGGCTCAAGTACACCGCCGAAGTCGTGGCACCTGCCGGATCTCTTTTGGGGTTCGGGGGTGGGTAGGGGAGCGTCGTGCGAACCGGTGAAGCCGCCGAGTGATCGTGTGGTGGAGGTCGTGCGAGTGAGAATGCAGGCATGAGTAGCGAGTCAGAAGTGAGAATCTTCTGCGCCGAATGACCAAGGGTTCCTGGGGCAGGTTCGTCCGCCCAGGGTAAGTCGGGACCTAAGGCGAGGCCGACAGGCGTAGTCGATGGACAACGGGTTGATATTCCCGTACCCGCTGTGATGCGCCCATATCGAATCCAGTGATACTAAGGGTCCTTAGCCCGGTTGGCTCTTCGGAGCCGGCGTCAGGGTGAACGCCTGGCCTGATCTGGTAGTAGGTAAGCGATGGGGTGACGCAGGAAGGTAGCCCAGCCCGGGCGGTGGTTGTCCCGGGGTAAGCATGTAGGGCGAGAGATAGGCAAATCCGTCTCTCATTAAGCCTGAGGTGTGATGCCGAGCCGATTGTGGCGAAGTGGGTGATCCTATGCTGCCGAGAAAAGCCTCTAGTGAGTGTCGCGGCGGCCCGTACCCGAAACCGACTCAGGTGGTCAGGTAGAGAATACCAAGGCGGTCGGGTGAACTGTGGTTAAGGAACTCGGCAAATTGCCCCCGTAACTTCGGGAGAAGGGGGACCTTTACTGGTGATCGGACTAGCTCCGTGAGCTGGTGGGGGTCGCAGTGGCCAGGGGGAAGCGACTGTTTACTAAAAACACAGGTCCGTGCGAAGTCGTAAGACGATGTATACGGACTGACGCCTGCCCGGTGCCGGAACGTTAAGGGGACCGCTTAGCCAGTTTCGATTGGCGAAGGTGAGAACTTAAGCGCCGGTAAACGGCGGTGGTAACTATAACCATCCTAAGGTAGCGAAATTCCTTGTCGGGTAAGTTCCGACCTGCACGAATGGCGTAACGACTTCCCCGCTGTCTCAACCACAGGCCCGGTGAAATTGCAGTACGAGTAAAGATGCTCGTTTCGCGCAGCAGGACGGAAAGACCCCGGGACCTTCACTACAGCTTGACATTGGCGTTTGGAGCGTCTTGTGTAGGATAGGTGGGAGACTAGGAAGCGGTAACGCTAGTTACCGTGGAGTCATTGGTGAAATACCACTCTGGTCGTTTTGGACGTCTAACCCGCGCCCGTGAATCCGGGTGGGGGACAGTGTCTGGTGGGTAGTTTAACTGGGGCGGTTGCCTCCTAAAAGGTAACGGAGGCGCCCAAAGGTTCCCTCAGCCTGGTTGGCAATCAGGTGTCGAGTGTAAGTGCACAAGGGAGCTTGACTGTGAGACTGACGGGTCGAGCAGGAGCGAAAGCTGGGACTAGTGATCCGGCATCGGCGTGTGGAAGCGGTGTCGCTCAACGGCTAAAAGGTACCCCGGGGATAACAGGCTGATCTTCCCCAAGAGTCCATATCGACGGGATGGTTTGGCACCTCGATGTCGGCTCGTCGCATCCTGGGGCTGGAGTAGGTCCCAAGGGTTGGGCTGTTCGCCCATTAAAGCGGTACGCGAGCTGGGTTTAGAACGTCGCGAGACAGTTCGGTCCCTATCCGCTGCGCGCGCAGGAGACTTGCGAGGGGCTGTCCCTAGTACGAGAGGACCGGGACGGACGAACCTCTGGTGTGCCAGTTGTTCCGCCAGGAGCACGGCTGGTTGGCTACGTTCGGTAGGGATAACCGCTGAAAGCATCTAAGCGGGAAGCTCGCCTCAAGATGAGGTCTCCCACCACGAGAGTGGGTAAGGCCCCCTAGAGATGATGGGGTTGATAGGCCGGAAGTGGAAGCGCAGTAATGTGTGGAGCTGACCGGTACTAATAGGCCGAGGACTTGACCATGAAACCCGCCCTGCTTGGTGCGGGGTGTGGTGCTCGCGTTCACTATGTGATCTCAGAGACAGCAACCAGTAGGTGTGGTTGTGTGTTTCATGGGGTTACGGCGGTCATAGCGGCAGGGAAACACCCGGTTACTTTCCGAACCCGGAAGTTAAGCCTGCCAGCGCCGATGGTACTGCACCGGGGACGGTGTGGGAGAGTAGGACACCGCCGGACAATCTTTGAAAAAGGGGTCACCCCGCATGGGGTGGCCCCTTTTTTGTTTTCATGCTCCGGCTGCCCTGGTGGCAGGCCCCCGCCCCCGGGACGTCGCAGCAGGCGAGCACTCCTGCCCGGGCGTGTGCATCGACGGCGAAGGGCAGGACCCCAACGGTGAGCCGTGAATCGTCGCCGGCTGAGGTGACCATGGAGCAAATGATCCGCGTTCCCGCAGGGAGGATTCTCCTCCGGGATGAGGGGACACGGACGAGTTGGGTGGGCGTGGTCGGGGATTTCCTTCTGGCGCCCTTTCCGGTGACCCGGGAGCTGTATCGATCCGTCACCGGTGAGGCCGCGGTGGACGCGGCGGGACCGCATACGCCGATCACCGAAATCTCCTGGATCGACGCCGTCCGGTTCTGCAATCACCTCTCAGAGGTGATGGGGCTGACACCCTGCTATGCCATCGGAGACGACCCCGACGCGCAGGACGTGGTCTGCGAGTGGGACGCGGACGGATACCGCCTGCCGTCCGAGGCGGAGTGGGAGTACGCCTGCCGGGCCGGCACGACCGGGGTGCGGTATGGAGAGCTCGACGAGATCGCCTGGTACAGGGAGAACTCCGGCGGACGAGTGCACGACGTCGGGACCAGGAAGCCGAACGCGTGGGGCCTGTACGACATGATCGGCAACGTGTGGGAATGGTGCTGGGACGTCTACGACGCGAGTGTCTACGGCCCCTACCGGGTTTTCCGCGGTGGAGGAGCACATGATCTGCCTCGGGCATGCCGGGCCTCGTGCCGCCGCAAGAGCCACCCGACGTTGCGCATCGACGACCTCGGCTTCCGCGTCGCGCGTTCCGTCTGAGCCGCGGGTCGTCTGCGCCGCGGATCGCCCCGAGCTGCTGAGCGCCGGAGCCGGCGACCGCGACCGCGACCGCGACCAAACGTCGGCGCCCGCGCGGTTCAAACCGGTGCGCGCGGCGGTTCAGGCGGTGCGACCGCGGCCTCCAGCAGGGGCTCGATGCGGAAGGGGATCTGGGTCGACAGGGCGATCGTCGTGTCGGTGCGCTGGATGGCGGGGGAGGCGAGGATCCGGGCGATGATCTCCTGAAGATGCGGGGTGCTGCGGGCGACCACGCGGCACAGAAGGTCGGCCTGGCCGCTGGTGCCGTAGACCTCGAGGATCTCCGGAATGCCGTCCAGCCACCGCACGGCCTCGGCCAGCTTGCCCTGAGCGATCTGCAGGGAGGCGAAGGCCAGGATGGGATAGCCGATCTGCTCCGTCGTGATCGTCGGGCCGAAGTCGCCGATGACGCCGCGGGCGGTCAGTTTGTCCAGCCGCGACTGCACGGTGCCGCGGGCGACGCCGAGCAGGCGGGCCAGTTCGGTGAGCCCGATCCGGGGGTTGGCCCGCATGGTGGTCAGCAGGCGGCTGTCGAGCGCGTCGAGCATGCGCCGAGGGTACGCCCGGACTGAGCGGATCGACCAGTGTGCCCGCCCAAATACACGCTGATTTGAGCGTTTCGCACACCTCAACTGGTCACTCTTGCCAGCCAACCGCTTACTTGCTGTCATATCGGAGTATGTTCGAAGAAGCGCAGTATTTCGCTCCGGTGGCGACGAAGGAAGACGGATCCGTCGTCGTCGAGCTGGCCACGAGCCACCCCGGCTTCGCGGACGCCGTCTACCGTCAGCGCCGCAACGCGATCGCGGCGCTGGCGCTGGTGCACAAGCCGGGTGACCCCATCCCGACGGCCGAGTACACCGACGAGGAGCACCATGTGTGGGCACTCGTCACCAAGGAACTGGCGATCAAGCATCAGAAGTACGCGGTGCGCGAGTTCCTCGACGCGGCGGCGCGGCTCGGCCTGCCGGAGGACCGCATCCCGCAGTTGCAGGAGGTCGGCGACCTTCTGGAGCCGCTGACGGGTTTCCGCTATCTGCCCGCGGCCGGGCTGGTCCCGCTCCGCGAGTTCTACGGTGTCCTGGCCGACGGCCTGTTCCACTCCACCCAGTACATCCGGCATCACTCCGTGCCGTTCTACACCCCTGAGCCGGACGTCATCCACGAGGTGATCGGGCACGCCAACACGCTGGCGTCACCCCGGTTCGCCGCGCTGTACCGAGCCGCCGGCCGGGCGGCGCGCCGGGTGGAGACCGACGAGGCGCTGGAGTTCGTGTCCAAGGTGTTCTGGTTCACCCTGGAGTTCGGCGTCATGCGGGAGGACGGCGAACTCAGGGCGTACGGCGCGGGGATTCTCAGCTCGTACGGCGAGATCGAGGAGTTCCGCGGGATGGACATCCGCCCGCTCGACCTCGCCGCGATGGGGACCACCCACTACGACATCACGAAGTATCAGGAGGTCCTCTTCGAGGCGGCCTCGTTCGACCACCTCGAAGACACGATCGGGACGTTCTGGGACACCTGCGACGACGACTCGATCGCCCGGCTCCTCGCGGGGTCCCCCGCCTGAGCGGGTTCGGCGAGGCGGGTGCCCCGGTCCGGGGCGTACCCCGGTTCGATGCGTCCCTCGCCTGAGCGGGCTCAGCGCGGGCCGAGGATCAACAGGGCGTCGCCGACTCCCCGCTCGGCGCCGTCGGACGGATGGTTGACCACCTTCTTGCCGAGGACCATGGTGCTCGACCCGCCGCCGTCCAGGTTGACCGCGTCGCGCGCGCCGAGCCAGCGCATGAGCGCGGCCGCCTCGAAGAACGACGCGCCGATCGTGCCGCCGGGCCGGCGGCCGTCGACGACCGCGATGACGAGCTTGCCGTCGCGGGTGACGCCGGCGAGCGTGCGCGGGTGGCGCCGCAGGATCATGTTGGTGTTGGCCATGCCGTCCCGCGACGCGGTGATCGAGGTCCTGCCGTTCCGGACCAGGCCGATCGCGCCGCCGACGATGTTGGTCTCCGGGGTCAGCGGGACGGCCTTGTTCGTCCGCAGGTCGGTGACCCGGGTCGTGACCGTGATGGTCGTGCCCTCGCCCGCGCGCTGCGACAGCCAGTCGGCGGCGGCTCCCACGGCGTGCAGCACGCGGGTGCCGGGTGCCACGGGACCGCCGGACGCGCGGACGGCGGTCACCCTTCCGGAGGCGTCGAGGACTACCTCGATGCCGTCGTCCTGCGGGGTGTCCCGCCCGAGTTCCTCGGTGTACATAACCAGTTCGTCCGGCTTCGGCACCCGGTTGACGCCGGTCACCTCGGCCGTGGTCCCGTCGGCCGCCCGGGCGACCACCGTGGACGACAACTCGGTGACGCGCGCCGTACGGCCCCGCAGGACCAGGCCCACGCGGCCGGCGACGGCCTCGCTGAGCAGCCTGCCGCGGACGACGGAGATGCCGGTGGGGTCGCCGCGGAAGGCGGGCAGCGTGTGGATGTCGAAGAAGCCGCCGTTCACGGCGGCGAGGGCCTTGGCGGCGGACGCCATGGCCGATACCTTCTCGCGCTTGGCGACGCTTGTGCCCAGCGACGCCTCGTAGGAGCCGCGGAACTTGCGCGGGTCGACGACGATCACCCGCACATCCCAGGGGCCGGTGGTGACGAAGCCGTCGTCACCCCGGAAGTCGACCTTCGCGCTCACCCCGGCGTCCTTGAGCTGCTTGACGACCTCGGCGGCCGCGGCCTTCTGGTTCAGCGGCCAGCTGCCCACCCGCACCATGAAGTAGTCGCCGGCCGGGTGGTCGGCGACGGCGGGCCTGGTGAACTTGACGATGACGGGTTCGAGGCCCGCCGCCTGCACGGCCGTCGCCTGGGCCTGTGCCTTGGCCTCGGACATGAAGTCCTTGCCCGCCATGACGACGCTGACCGTGTATCCGTCCTGCGGCTTGCCGTGCCTGAGGGTGAAGTAGCTGACGCCGGGGGCCAGGCTCTTGGCCGCCGACTTCGGGATCCCGGGCTCACCGAGGGGGAAGCTCGTCGTCGGCAGTCCGGCGACGGGCTCGGCGGTGGCCGGTGCCGAAGAGATGGTCGTCGTCAGGGCCAGCGCGGCGGCCCCGACGATCAGGCGGCGTTTCATGCGATCGCTCCCGCTCGGTGATCCTTGCGGGACTATCGTGGCGACGATTGCGTACGGAGACGACGGAAACGCGCTAAAGCGCATGAAATTCCCAGACGACTTCGGTAACTCTCGCATGTCGAATCGGACATTCATGCATATAAGCGCACTAAGGGGTGTTGGCGTCGATTTCCCGTGCCCGCTGCACGAACTCCTGCGCGGACCGGGCCTCGATATGGACGAGCAGTCCGTCCCGCCGCCGGGACATGCCCCAGTAGTGCATGGTGGCCTCGCCCCACCAGATGGTCCATTCGGGGAAACGCGCGGACAGGGCCCGTACCACGACCGTCGGGCTGATTTTGGGTTCGCTCATCGTGGGCACGTTTCGAGGTAAGCACGATTCATCCCGTGAGCGCGAGCATACGAAAAGTAGTCAGGGGCGATAGACCTTACACCCGGGACGACATACCTACTTTCTGGGTGTCAGCAAGTCCGCGAGGAGCTGCCCAGGGAAGGCCTTAACGGGTCAAATCGTCTGCCCCGGTCGTCGAGTACGCCGTGCGGAGAGCTCGCCTCAGGTGGTCTCCCGGCGGAAGGTCTCCAAAGCCAGCAGCGCGACGTGCAGCGACAGGCACGACTCGACGTCGTCGAGGTCGGTGTCGAGGACGCGTTCGAGCCGCCGCAGGCGGTCGTAGAAGGCGGGGCGGGACAGATGGGCCCTCTGCGCGGCCACCGCCTTGTTGCGTCCCGCGTCGAGGTAGACGCGCAGGATCCTCGTCAGGTCGCCGTGCCGCTGGGCGTCGTGGGCCAGCAGGGCCCCCAGCTCGCGCTCGGCGAAGGTCTGCAACCGGGCGTCGTCGCGCAGCAGGTGCAGCAGGCCGCGCAGCCGCAGGTCGGGCAGCCGGTAGAACGGCCGGCCGTCGGGCTGGCGCACGGCCACCTCCGCCACCTGCTCGGCCTCCAGGAAACTCCGCCGTACGTCCTTGATGGACTCGACGACCGAGCCGGCCGCCAGCACGAACGGCGTGGCGAAGTTCGCCCGCAGGCGCTCGGCCAGCGAGTCGAGCGCCGTCTCCGCGGCCATGCGGGGCGGCAGCGGCAGCAGCACTCCGACGCGGTTCTGGTCCAGTGCCCCGACCAGTGCGGGCAGCTTGGCCTCGCGGCAGGCGGCGGCGCCGGCCTCGGCGAGCTCGCCCAGCCTGGCCTGCTCGCCCAGCGCGGTGCCGGCGGGCGCGGTCAGCCTTATGACGGCGCTCACGAGCCTGCGGCCGGTGAGCGGGACGCCGACGGCGCGGGCGCGGGCGGCGGCCTCGTCGGGGTCGGCGTACGCGTGGGTGAGGATGCCGGTCAGTATGGTCCCGTGCGCCTGCCGCTCCAGGGACTCCTGGTGCCGCTCCAGCAGGCGGCTGAGCGCGAGCGTCGTCGCCGCGCGCTCGGCCAGCACGATGTCGCGAGGGCTGGGCGGGCCGTCGCAGAGCAGGATGAGCCGGCCCCAGTCCTGGCCGCGGGCGCCGACCATGGTCACCAGCCACCCGGCGGCGGCGTCGTAGGCGGTCCGCTCGGCCGGCATCACCGCACGCGACCTGGTCTCCCAGTTGGCCAGCACGGTTCCGGTGTCGCCGCCGGCGGCGTCGCACGCCAGGACCTGGTGGGCCAGGTTCTCCAGCAGCGCCGGGCGGCCGGAGAACCGGGCGACCTGGTTGAGCACCTCCGCCGGGGACGCGCCCTCGACCGACAGCTCGGTGAACACCTCGTGCAGTTGCTCGGAGGCCCGCAGCTCCTGGAGCTGGATGTCGATGATCCGCGCGTGGACCGACTCGGTGATCTGCACGAAGGGCGTCTCGCGGGCCAGCGTGATCAGGGGCAGCCCGTGCTCCTCCGCGGCCTTCACCACCGCCCTCGGCAGCTCGCGGACGAACCTGCGGCCGAGCTCCACGATCAGGCCCGAGGCGCCGACCGCGGCCAGCTCGCAGATGTAGTCCGCCAGCTTGTCGGGTTCGCTCGGCAGGGCCACACCGGTCGTGAGGACCAGCTCGCCGCCGCGTAACAGGTGGGCGATGTCGTGCACCTCGCCCACGTGGACCCATCGGACCCTGGTGTCTAGCCGGTCGCCGCCCGCCACCACCCGGGGGCTGCCACGCCGGACGGTGTCCAGCGCGAGCACGTCGGCGACCGTGGGGAGCATGCTCAGAGGCTACCTGATCATTATGTAAGGATGACCCCCCAGTAGCTGACACATTGAGGCCCTGTTCTCAGCGCAGGCGCATGCCGAGGCCGTCCAGCAGGGCCGTCAGCCCGAAGTCGAAGCTGAGCCGCCGCGCGATCGCGGGATCGAAGCTCTTGCCCACGTATGTCTGGTAGCGCTCGCGCAGTCGCGGGCGCTCCGACGCCAGCTTCTCCAGCACGGGCGCGATGGCCTGCTGCATCTCCAGGTGGTCGGTGCCGGCCTCGACCGCCGCCCTCGACCAGGCCACCTCGGGCACGGTGGCTCCGAGCGTGAAGGCGACGACCGCGGCCACCGCGTAGTCCCCGTCCATGCCGCCGAACCCCGCCTCGGCGAAGGCGGCCATCAGGTTGTCGGCCGCGGCGAGGGCGTTGGGCCCCAGCGCGGGCAGCGCGCCGATCAGGCTCGCGCTCCACGGATGCTCCAGGATCGCGCCGCGCAGGCCGTACGCGAAGGCGGTGGCCGCCTGCCGCCACCCGGCGTCGTCCGGCACGCTGACCATGCCATAGACCTCGTCCATGGCGAGTTCGAGCAGCTCGTCCTTGTTCGCCACGTGCCAGTAGAGGCTGGTCGCCCCCGCGCCGAGCCGGGCGCCGAGCTTGCGCATGCTGAGCGCGTCGAGGCCCTCGGCGTCGAGCAGCTCCACGGCCGCGCGGACGATCTGGTCACGACTGAGGCCCTGCTCGCGCGCACCCTTGCGCTCGCGGGTCCAGACCGAGGAGAACGGCTTCGCTGACACGGCCTCACAATATTCGCTCGCACGGCGTTCGATTCGGTCGTACAGTGTCCGACAGTACTCGCACACTGTTCGAGGTGACTCTCATGTCTCATCCCCGACGCTGGTGGATCCTCGGCGTCCTCTGTCTGAGCCTGCTGACCCTGGTGGTGGACAACACCGTCCTCAACCTGGCGATCCCGTCGCTCATGCGCGACCTGGGCGCCACGCCGTCCGACGTGCAGTGGATCATCGACGCGTACGTGCTGGTGTTCGCGGGCCTGCTGCTCACCGCGGGCAGCCTGTCCGACCGGTACGGCAGGCGGCGGATGCTCGTGATCGGCCTGGCGTTCTTCGGCGGGGCCTCGCTGGCGGCCACGCTCGCCACCGAGCCCTGGCAGCTCATCGCCGCCCGCGCGCTGATGGGCGTCGGCGGCTCCTGCGTGATGCCGTCGACCCTGTCGATCCTGATCACGGTGTTCGACGAGAGCGAGCGGCGCAAGGCGATCGCCGCCTGGAGCTCGGTCGCCATGGTCGGCGTCATCGCCGGGCCGACGATCGGCGGGTTCCTGCTCCAGCACTACTACTGGGGGTCGGTCTTCCTGCTCAACGTGCCGATCGCGGTGCTGGCGATCGTCGCGGCCTTCGCGCTCATGCCGGAGACGTACGGCGAGACGCGGCGGGCCGACCCGCTCGGCGTGATCCTGTCCACCGCCGGGATGGGCGGGCTGGTCTGGGCCGTCATCTCGGCGCCCGGCGGGCACTTCAACCCCCTGACCGTGGCGCTCTCGGCGGCCGCGCTGCTGGCGTTCGTGCTGTGGGAGCGCCGCACCGCCCATCCCATGCTGCCGCTCGGCCTGTTCCGCGACCGCTCGTTCAGCGGCGCGTGCTTCTCCATCGTGCTGCTGTCGTTCGGCGCGGGCGCGCTGATGCTGGCCATCACGCAGTATCTGCAGTTCGTCCTCGGCTACGACCCGCTGAAGGCCGGTTTCGCGCTGCTGCCGTACGTGGTGGCCGCCATGGTGTTCAACGGCCTGGGCGCGGCGCTCGGCAAGAAGGTGAGCAACCGGACGCTCATCGTCACCGGCCTGGTCGTCATGGCCGCCGGGTTCGTGCTGCTGTCCACGCTCACCGGCGGGTACGGCACGCTGATCGCCGGCCTGATGGTCATGGGGGTGGGCGGCGGCCTGGCCGGTCCCGCGTCGTACGCCACACTGATGGGGGCGGTGCCGCCCGAGCGCGCCGGGGTCGGTTCCGCGCTCAACGACACGGTGCAGCAGGTGGGCATGGCGCTCAGTGTGGCCGTCCTCGGCAGCGTGCTCGCCGGCGCGTACACCGCGGCCATGCCGGAGTCGGCGCCGCCGGCGGCGCGCGAGTCGATCGGTGTCGCGGTGAACCTCGGCGACGCCGCCGTGGCCGCCGCCGGACGCGAGGCGTTCGTGTCGGCGATGTCCGTCGGCTCGTGGGTGGGCGCGGGCTGCTCGCTCGCGGCGGCCCTGGTCGCGCTGCTGGTCCTGCGCGGGAAGGCCGCGGGAACGGCTGCCGCGCGGGAGACCGCGGCGCCCACCACTGTGTAAGGGAATTTCGCGGTATCCCAGACAGGCTGACGGGTGAGCCGGTCACCCGTCAGCCGGGATACTTCAGAGCATGTCGGACCTTCTCGCACGCCATCGCGCGGTCATGCCGAACTGGATGGCCCTGTACTACAACGAGCCCATCGAGATCGTCGGCGGCAAGGGGAACCGCGTCGTCGACGCGAACGGGAAGAGCTATCTCGACTTCTTCGCCGGGATCCTCACCAACATGATCGGGTACGACGTGGCCGAGGTGCGGGAGGCCGTCGAGCGCCAGCTCGCCACCGGTGTCGTCCACACCTCGACGCTTTACCTCATCCGCGGCCAGGTCGAGCTGGCCGAGAAGATCGCCCGCCTGTCCGGCATCCCGGACGCCAAGGTCTTCTTCACCAACTCCGGCACCGAGGCCAACGAGACCGCCCTGCTGCTTGCCACCTACGCCCGCGGGTCCGACCAGGTGCTCGCCATGCGGCAGAGCTACCACGGCCGGTCCTTCGGCGCGGTCAGCGTGACCTCCAACCGGTCCTGGAAGAACAACTCGCTGTCGCCGCTCAACGTGCACTTCCTGCACGGCGCCGACAAGCATCTGGCGCAGTTCCGCGGCATGTCGGACGCCGACTACATCGCCGCCTGCGTGGACGACCTGCGTCACGTGCTCGCCACGGCCGTCACCAAGGACGTCGCCGCGCTCATCGCCGAGCCGATCCAGGGCGTCGGCGGGTTCACGATGGCCCCCGACGGGCTGTTCGCGGCGTACAAGGAGGTCCTCGACGAGGAGGGCATCCTGTTCATCTCCGACGAGGTGCAGACCGGCTGGGGCCGTACGGGCTCGGCGTTCTTCGGGATCCAGAACCACGGCGTGACGCCGGACATGATGACCTTCGCCAAGGGGCTCGGCAACGGCTTCGCGGTCGGCGGAGTCGTGGCGCGCGGCGACCTCATGGACGGCCCGCACGCCGCCGGCGTGGCCACGTTCGGCGGCAACCCGATCTCGATGGCGGCGGCCAACGCCACCCTCGACTACGTGCTCGACCACGACCTGCAGGCCAACGCCGCGAGGACCGGCGAGATCATCATCAGCGGGCTGCGCGAGGCGGCCCCCCGGCTGCCCGTCGTCGGCGACGTACGCGGCAAGGGGCTGATGTTCGCCGTCGAACTGGTCGATCCGGCCGCCAAGGCGCCCGCTCCGGCGCTCGCCGCCCGCTTCCTGGAGGAGACCAGGAAGCTCGGCCTGCTCGTCGGAAAGGGCGGGTTGTACGGCAACACGCTGCGGATGGCGCCGCCGCTCACCCTCACCGAGGACGAGGCCCGCGAGGGCCTGGGCATCCTCGTCACCGCTCTGGAGGTCGTCAACGATGAAGCGCGTTAACCACTGGATCGACGGCACGCTCATCGAGGGCGCCGGCCGTACGGCGGAGGTGTTCGACCCCGCCACCGGCGCGGTGAGCGGGCAGGTGTCGCTCGCCTCGGCCGAGGAGGTCGACGCGGCGGTCGACGCGGCCGCGCGGGCCTTCCCCGCGTGGCGGGACGCCTCGCTCACCAAGCGCACCCAGGTCCTGTTCCGGTTCCGCGAGCTGCTCGACGCGCACCGCGACGACCTGGCCGCGCTGATCACCGCCGAGCACGGCAAGGTGCACTCCGACGCGCTCGGCGAGGTGGCCCGCGGACTGGAGGTCGTGGAGTTCGCCTGCGGCATCCCCCATCTGCTCAAGGGCGGCTACTCGGAGAACGTCTCGACCCGGGTCGACTCCTACTCGATCCGCCAGCCGCTCGGCGTGGTGGCGGGCATCACGCCGTTCAACTTCCCGGCGATGGTCCCGATGTGGATGTTCCCTGTGGCCATCGCCTGCGGGAACACCTTCGTGCTCAAGCCCTCCGAGCGCGACCCCTCCGCGTCCCTGCTGCTCGCGGAGCTGTGGCGGCGGGCCGGTCTGCCGGACGGCGTGTTCAACGTCGTCCAGGGCGACAAGGTGGCGGTGGACCGGCTGCTGGAGCACCCGGCCGTACGGGCCGTGTCGTTCGTCGGGTCCACCCCGATCGCGCGGTACGTGTACGAGACCGGCACGGCCCACGGCAAGCGGGTGCAGGCGCTCGGCGGCGCCAAGAACCACATGCTCGTGCTGCCCGACGCGGACCTCGACCTGGTCGCCGACTCCGCCGTCTCGGCGGGCTTCGGCTCGGCGGGGGAGCGGTGCATGGCGATCTCCGTGGTGCTCGCGGTCGACCCTATCGGCGACGAGCTGGTCGAGAAGATCGTGTCGCGGGTGCGGGACCTCGAGATCGGCCCCGGAAACGACCCCGAGTCGCAGATGGGCCCGCTCGTCACCGCCACCCACCGGGACAAGGTGGCGTCCTACCTCGACCTCGGCGTCGAGGAGGGGGCCAAGCTCGTGGTCGACGGCCGGGAGACCCCGGTGCGCGGCGGCCGGGGGGACGGCTTCTGGCTCGGCCCGACCGTCCTCGACCACGTGCCGCCCAACTCCCGCGTGCACCGCGAGGAGATCTTCGGCCCGGTGCTGTCGATCGTGCGCGTCCGCTCGTACGAGGAGGGCCTGGAGCTGATCAACACCGGAGAGTACGGCAACGGCACGGCCATCTTCACCAACGACGGCGGCGCGGCCCGGCGCTTCCAGAACGAGGTCGAGGTCGGCATGATCGGCGTCAACGTGCCGATCCCGGTGCCGATGGCCTTTTACAGCTTCGGCGGCTGGAAGGCCTCGCTGTTCGGCGACACGCACGTGCACGGCACCGAGGGGGTCCACTTCTACACCAGGGGCAAGGTCGTCACCTCGCGGTGGCTCGATCCCTCCCACGGCGGCGTGAACCTGGGCTTCCCCACCAACGCCTGACGCGGCGGGCGACGCCCCAAGCCGGTGCGGCCCAGTAGGCTCGGGGCGTCCGTCTTCTGTCTTGGGGGTCGTGCGTGCGCCGTACACACCTGGTCGTGACGGTCGCGGCCGCGGGTCTGCTCGCGGCCGCCTGCGGCGGCGGGCCCGCGCCCGAGACGGAGGTGGCGACGCCGGGCACCTCGGCGGCCGCGGCGACCGCGTCCCGCAGCACCGGCCCCGGTCCGTCCTCCGCCGGCCCCACGCCCACCCCCGCCGCGTCCCTCGGGCCGGGCGAGGGGACGCTCAGCGTGGTCGCGATCGACGGGTACGCCGAGTGGGGCGGCGTCGACCCCAAGGTCAAGTGGGTCGGCACGTTCGAGAAGGAGACGGGCTGCAAGGTCAGCCTGCGCTACTACGACCCCCGCCAGGAGGAGAAGCCGGGCGACTTCCCGCCGTCGTCGTTCGACGTGATCTCGGCGACGCCTGAGGTGGGCGGCCGGCTGATGAACGAGGGCAGGGCCGCTCCGCTCAACACCGCTCTGCTGCAGGGCTACGACAAGATCCCCAAGCGGCTGCGGACGCTGCCGTCGGTGACCCGGGACGAGCGGGTGTACGGCGTGCCGTACGTCTGGGCGACCAACGAGGTCCTCTACGACGCCCGCAAGGTCAGTCCCGACGGGCCGGAGTCGCTCTTCGAGGACAAGGGCCCGGTGCTGCTGCGGGACCGCCCGCTGGCGCTCGCCGACGCCGCGCTGGTGCTCAAGGCCCGAGGCGGGGACGCCGGCGCCGACATCAAGGACCCGTTCGACCTCACCGACGACCAGCTCGACGCCGCCGCCGGGCTCGTCACCTCGGATGAGGACGGCCGCCGCGTCTTCTGGCGCGATCCCGTCGAGGTCGTCCAGGCCTTCGCGACCGGGTCCGCGCGGCTCGCGCAGGGCACGCCGTACCACCTGGACGTGCTCAGGCGGGGGCACAAGCCGGTCAGGGCTCTGACGGACCGGCCGGTGACCGGCTGGGCCGACGCGTGGATGATGTCGGCCCAGGCCGCGCATCCGTCGTGCGCGTACAAATGGCTCGACTTCACGATGTCGGCGGACGTGCAGCGCAAGGTGTCCGTCTGGACGGGCCTCGCCCCGGCCAACCCTGCGGCGTGCACCGGCGCGGCCCGCCGGATCTGCCTGGACTACCGCGTCGGCACCTCCCGCGCGTTCCGGGGCGTCTACTTCGCGGTGCGGCCCGAGACGTACGACAAGTGGGTGGAGCGCTGGTCGCGCGTCGTGTCCTGACGGACGGCGCCCGGCCGCGGCGGCGCACGCGAGGACGGTCAGCGCCCGGTTCCGCCGCTGAGGAATTCGTGCGTCCCGGCGTCCCGGGGCGGGCGCGTGGGGAAGACGGTGCAGGCGACCGGCCAGAACACCAGCCAGACCACCATGACGAACGTCAGGCGGCCGGCCCATGCCAGCAGCGCGGCCGAGCGGTCGAGGTCGCCGATGAGAGCGACGCCGGCCAGCAGCAGCCCGCAGGCGACGGCCCAGCCGATCATGCCCTTGCCCCAGGCGACCCATTCGTACCGGGCCCGCTCCCTGCCGTAACGCTTGCGCCGATCCGGCGGCGGCCCTCCGGCGAAGCGGTGGGCGAACCTGGCGTCGGCCCACCGCACCAAGTCGTGCCCGAAGGCGACGCTGAACCCCAGGTAGGCCGCGGCCAGCCCGTGCGTGAGCTCCGCCCGGCCGCCGCCGCGGAGGTCGACGACGCTCGCCACGAGGAGGACCAGGTCGACGAGGGGGACGGCGAGCAGCAGCAGGCCGCCGAGCCGCCGCCGGCGCAGGAGGTATCGGACCGCGAGGCCCGCGACCAGGAGTACCCAGAACGCGACCTCGCAGGCGACGATCAGACCCAACAGCATGCCGGCTCCTTTTTTCGCACGGTGTGCTACGAAGGTTTCTCACACATTGTGCTATAAAAAATCGCGACTCGCGTGGCTGGAGGATCTGTGCCGAAGATCGTGGATCGCCAGATGCGGCGTGAGGAGATCGCCGAGGCGCTGTGGCGGGTCGTGCGCCGGGACGGCGTCGGCGCCGCCACCGTCCGCAGCATCGCCGCGGAGGCCGGTTGGTCCCCGAGCGCGCTGCGGCACTACTTCTCGACCCAGGCGGAGCTGCTCGCCTTCGCGATGGAGCACGTCATCGCGCGGGTCCGCGCGCGCATCGCGAACACCGTCTTCGACGGACCCGTCCGCGTCGCCGTACGCCGCCTGCTCGAGGAGCTGCTGCCCATGGACGCGGAACGGCGCGCGGAGGCCGAGGTCTGGCTGCAGCTGACCGCGCGGGCCCAGGGCGACCCGGTCGCGGCCGCCTGGTTGCGCCACGCGGACGACGGTCTGGTGGAGGCGGCGACCTCGGCCATCGGCGCGCTCGCCGCGGAGGGGGAGCTCGCCGGGCATCGGGACGCCGAGTTCGAGGCGGCGCGGCTGCGCGCCCTCATCGACGGCCTGACCGTGCACGTCCTGGCCCGGCCGGAGTCGATGCCGCCCGAGCGCGTCAGCGCGGTGCTGGCCGCCCACCTGGAGGATTTGACGACCTGAGGACGCTCCGGGCATCCCATGACGGCGAACGCGAAATCCGCAATTCACGAGAAGTGATCTAATCGCTACCGATAGAAATGACGTGAGAGAAGAGATCCAGGGCGGCGCGGCCCCGGGGCCGCGCCGTCCGCCCCACGCGGCGGCGCCGGGCGGGTACGGCCGCCGAACCAGGCGGTCACATCAACGACGCGGGCGGATCGCCGGCCAGGAACGGAGGCGGCGGCTGCGACGAATCGACCATGTCGGCCGGCAGCATCCAGCTCTCACCGGGTGGGGCGTGGCTGAGCTGTTCGGATATGCCGTCGAAGGCAGCGGTCGCCAGGTGATGGCCCCTGGCGGCCGCGATACGGAACCAGTAGGCGGCCGTCCAGCCCTCGCCCTTGTCCTGGTGGATGAGCGCCAGCTGGTATGCGGCTTCCGGATGGCCTCCCGGGTCGGCGGCCATGCGGTAGAAGAACATCGCGACCTCGATCCGGTCGTCACGCTGATAGCTGCGGCCGCAGCGGTAGGCGTAGTCGGCGGCCATCTGGTGCCGGCGTGGATGTGACAGCAACTCCAAGGCGTCGCGGTGGCCGGCTTGGGCGGCCTCCATCAGACGCTGGACGCCCTCCTGGGTGTGTCCGCGCAGCAACGCGGTCACTGCCAGGCTCACTCCGACCTTCACGTCGAACGGGTAGTCCTTCATCAGCCGCACCCCCGTCCGGCCGTATATCTCCAGCATGCGCTGGGCGTGCTCGCCCGGCTGTCCCGCGTCCTCGGCGGGCGGCGGGGGCTCGTCGTCGGCCGCGGGCGCCGACGGGGGCGCGGGCGGCATCGGCTCCCTCGCCGGTTCTGCCGACGGCTCTCCCGGCGGCTCGCCGTCGAGGGCGGCGGCAGTCTGGCCGGCCCGGGCGGCGCACCAGCGGGCGTGCCAGTCCATCAGCGTGCCCATCGTCTCGGTCGGCAGCCCGGTCTGCTCCGCCGCGGCGCGACAGGCGGTCACGAACGAGGCCACCCATGGCCAGCTGGGGACCCTTTTCCGCCTTCCGCGCAATATGTCGTGCGTGGTGCTCCTGGCCAGAGGTCGGGGTTGGCGTCCGTTATCGCCAGTACCGCCCGACAATTTCTTCAATTCGGACATCGTGGGAGAGCCTGCCTGGTCGTGCAGCGTTTTCAGCTGCGCGAGGAAGGCGCGGCACGCCGCGACGAGAGCTTCTTCGGTCATCGCCTCAGCCGCAAGAAGAGTGATCCACAAATTACGGAAGCGCTTGCTGATGGTCATGGTGGCATCACGGCGGGACTGATGTTCGCATGATTGGCATATCCCACCTCATCCGGAAATCCTGTCGGGCCTGCCTCGTCGGACAACCCCGGACGGCTCCGAACGTCGCCGGACGATTCCGGACGGCTCCGGATGGGACGGGACGAGGGCGGATGATGTCGACCGGCGTGGGACGGGCTCGCCTATGGGAAGGGTGAATCGGCGGCGGCGCGCGGACGGCGGCCGTGTGGCACCCAGATGATCCGGAGTTGTCCGGACAGTGCCGATGTGGTGGCGGCCCCGGTCCGGTCGGGGTCAATGTAGGGCCCGTCCAATCCCCCAAGTGAAAGTCGAGCCCATGTCGCGTGCCGCCCCGAACGCATCCCCGCGCTGCGCCGGCGCACGGCCCGGCCCTCGACCTGACCGGGGTCGGTGTGATGAGCGGCAGTTGCTCATCTTGCTGGTGTCGACCTGGGCGCTGGCCACTGGGCGGATTCCGCCCGACCGGCCTCCCTGCGAGCTGTCCAGCGCGGAACTCATCGAGTTCTGGGCCGACGACCACACCGCCGGCACCCTGAACCCGCTTCAGGAGCGACAGAAATGATCCCTCTGCCCCTGCTGGTCCTGCTCGTCTGTGCCGCCCTGGTGGCGGCGATCGCCTGCGCGCTGGCCCTTGCCGCCGGTGCCCCCTGGCCTACCGCGCTGCTCGGCGGCGGCGCCGCGGGGGGCGGCGTTCTGGGCATCCTGCCGCGCCTGCTGGAGGATCGCCGTGACCGCGACGAGTAGGTGCCCGCGGCGTACGCGTTCTCGACCGCCCCGTCCATCACTCCCGGTATGTCGTCGGCAATCGTCGGCCACGGCCCTCCGCCCGCGGAACGGGGTCAGGACATGGCCGCCCGGGAGCGGCGGGGCAGCGGCACCTTGCCCTCCGGGGCGGGCAGCAGGGCCTCGGCGCAGTCGTCGCACGCGTGGACGGGGGCGTTGTCGGGCAGCATCCCGACCTTGACCCGGGGGCGGGGCCACTTCTTGTGGCAGACGACGCAGGCGTCGCCGTCGCGCTGCGTGATGGTGAGGCCGGCAGGGTCGAACGTCAGCATGAGCCGCTCGGCGCCGTTCGGGTTCCAGCCCATCAAAGTCCCCCCTCGATCGCCTATCGGAACCGTTATAACGCGATTACCCTTCGTGATCGGCGCGAGTCGGGCCAAGCGATGGTTAAATCGAGGCATAACGCAAGCCGTACAACAACAAAAGGGACACCTTGGAACAGACCGGGTGCCCCTTTTGGTGTTGTTTAAACGGTCTACTCCGCGTTGAGTGCCTTCTCCAGAATGGAGAGGCCCTCCTCGAGCAGGTGGTCCGGGATGACGAGCGGCGGCAGGAAGCGCAGCACGTTGCCGTACGTCCCGGCGGTGAGCGCGAGCAGGCCCTGCTCGTGGCACCTGCGCGCGATCTCGGCGGCCGGGTAGGGCTCCTTGGTGCCGGGCACCACGAGCTCGACGGCGATCATCGCGCCGCGCCCGCGCACGTCCCCGATGATCGGGTTGCGCTCCTGGATGGCGCGCAGGCGGGGCAGCATGATCTCGCCGATGTGCCGGGCCCGCTCGACGAGCTTGTCCTGCTCGATGGTCTCCAGCACGCCCAGGGCCGCCTCGCAGGCGAGCGGGTTGCCGCCGTACGTGCCTCCGAGGCCGCCGCTGTGGACGTGGTCGAGCAGGTCGGCCCTGCCGGTCACCGCCGCCAGCGGAAGGCCGCCGGCGATGCCCTTGGCGGTGGTGATGATGTCCGGGACGATGCCCTCGTCCTCGCAGGCGAACAGGTGGCCGGTGCGGGCGAAGCCCGTCTGCACCTCGTCGGCGATGAACACGATGCCGTTGGCGCGGCAGAACTCCACGATCTTCGGCAGGAAGCCGCGGGCCGGCTCGATGAAGCCGCCCTCGCCCGCGATCGGCTCGATGACCACCGCCGCGACGTTCTCCGCGCCGATCTGCTTGTTGATCATGTCGATCGCCTGCGCCGCGGCCTCCTCGGCGCAGTTGTCCGGGCCGGTCGGCCAGCGGAACGGGTAGGCGAGCGGCACCCGGTACACCTCGGGCGCGAACGGCCCGAACCCGTGCTTGTACGGCATGCTCTTGGCCGTCAGCGTCATCGTCAGCAGCGTGCGGCCGTGGTAGCCGTGGTCGAAGACGACGACCGCCTGCCGCCCGGTGGCGTGCCGGGCGACCTTGACCGCGTTCTCGACGGCCTCCGCGCCGCTGTTGACCAGGAACGTCCGCTTCTCGTGGTCGCCGGGCGTGAGCTCGTTGAGCTTCTCGCACACCGCGACGTACGACTCGTACGGGGCGACCATGAAGCAGGTGTGCGTGAAGTCGGCGACCTGCTTCTGGACGCGCTCGACGACCCGGGGGGCGGCGTTGCCGACGTTGGTCACGGCGATGCCGGAGCCGAAGTCGATCAGCGAGTTGCCGTCCGCGTCGACGATCACACCGCCGCCCGCGTGGGTCACGAAGACGGGCAGCGTGGTGCCGATGCCCGGGGGCACGGCGGACTGCTTGCGCGCGAACAGCTCGCGGGACCGCGGGCCGGGGATCTCGGTGACGAGGCGGCGCTCCTGGGGGAGCTGCGGGCCGCCGTGCGTGGTGGCAGTGCTCATACCTGAGACCGTACGACCGCCGCCGCCACCTGCCGATATGCCGCTATGTGAGAATGTAGGCGTACTTTTGGCCGGTAAGGACAAGCCGGTTGTTCGGGGGGAAGAGCGGTGGCACCCACGCTGCGCCGGATCACCGCGATCGTACCGCTCCAGCTGGCGGTCCTCGCGGGGCGGAGCGGTCTCGACCGGCAGGTCCGCTGGGTCGCGGTGAGCGAGCTGGAGGATCCGACGCCGTTCCTGGAGGGCGGCGAACTGGTGCTCACGACCGGCATGCGCCTGTCCGCCGGCGACGCCGTGCCGTACGTCTCCCGCCTCGTGGCCCGTGGCGTCACCGGGCTGGGGTTCGGGGTGGGGCTGAGCCACGAGGCCGTGCCGCCCGGGTTCGCGGAGGCGGCCGAGGCCGCCGGGCTGCCGCTGGTCGAGGTGCCGAGGGACACCCCCTTCATCGCGATCGGCAAGGCCGTCAGCGACCTGCTCGCCGGGGAGCAGTACGAGGAGATCAGCCGCGCCTTCGCGGCCCAGGGCAGGCTCACCCGCGCCGCGCTGCAGCGCGAGGGGCCGGTGGCCGTGGTGGACCGGCTGGCGCGGGAGATCGGCGGCTGGGCGCTGCTCCTGGACCCCTCGGGCGCCGTACGGCACGCCGCCGACGCGACCGGCCGCCGCGCCGGTCCGGCAGGCACGCGCGGCGCGGCGGCGGACTGGGCGGGAGAGACGGCCCGGTCGCTCGAGCCCGAGATCGCCCGGCTGCGGAACGCGCCGTCGCTGTCGAGCCTCGCGCTGGCCACCCCGGACGAGCATGTCGTCGTCCAGCCGCTCGGCCGCAGGGGATTCTTCGCGGTGGGCTCGCCGCGGCCGTTCGCGCCCATCGCGCACACGGTCGTCAACGCGGCCGGATCCCTGCTCACGCTCGCGCTGGAACAGGGCAGGGAGCAGCGGTCGGCGGCGGCGCGCGTGCGCTCGGCGGTGCTCCGCCTGCTGCTGGCCGGTGAGGCGCGGGCCGCGGCGGAGACCTTGGCGGCCCTGGGCATGCGGCTGCCCCGGGAGCCGGTCACGGTCCTCGCCTGCGACACCCCCGACCCCGACGCGCTGACGGAGGCCCTGACCGGCGCGGCGCCGCACTCCGCCGGTGGGCGCGGGCCTGTCGCGGCGGGCGCCCACGAGGCGAAGCGCGGGCCGGCCGCCGGGACGACGTCGCGGGCGATTCCCTCGTGCTTCACCGCGCACTGGGAGGGGCTGCTCGTCGTGCTGGCCCCGGATTCCCGCGCCGACGAGGTCGTCGCGCTGGCCGCGCGGCACGGCCGGGTGGGCGTCAGCGTGCCCGGCGTGGAGATCGCGGCCTCCGCGCGGACGGACAACCGGGTGGAGAGCCGCCCGGAGAGCCGGACCGACCCCCTTGCGGAGGCGCGTGCGGAGGCCCGGGAGGAGGTCCGGGAGGAGGCGCGTACGGAGGCCCGGGAGGACCGTGCTCTCGACCGTGCCCCCGACCGCGCCCTGGACCGTGCCCCCGAGCGCGCCCTGGACCGTGCTCTCGACCAGGCGAGACGGGCGCTCGTCTCGGCATCGCCGGTGGCGCGCTTCAGCGAACTGGCCGGGCGCGGGCTGCTGTCGCTGATCGACCCGGCCGCCGCCGCGTCGTTCGCCGCGGCGATCCTCGCGCCGCTCCGCGACTACGGCTCGCGCGCCGATCTGGTCGAGTCGCTGCGCGCCTACCTGGCCAGCAACGGCCACTGGGACGCGGCGGCCCAGCGTCTGGGCGTGCATCGGCACACCCTCCGCTACCGCATGAAGCGGGTGAGCGAACTGCTCGGCCGTGATCTGGACGATCCCGCCGTCCGGGCCGAGCTGTGGATCGCGCTGTGCCTCTAGCTCAGGCCGAGCTCGAAACGGCTTCAGGCAGAGGGGCGGCGGGCGAGGAAAGAGCGGATGGTGGCGTTCGTGACGATCTCGTACGTCTTGCCGTCCGGCAGGTGTCCGGCACGTTCCAGGCCGAGCGCGCCCTGAGCCGCGGCCCACAGCGCATCGGCGATCTTCCGGGGCTGGGTGGGCACGAGGTGACCGGAGGAGATGCAGTCGGCGATCACCCGGTCCACGATGTTGAGCGCGGCCCTCGCGAGCGTGCGGGCGCGCTCGCTCGGCACGAAGCCGGGGATGGCCCGCTCGAACATCAGGCTGTAGTAACCGGGCTCGGCCAGCGCCGCCTCCCGGTACGCGGGGCCGAGCAGGCTCAGGTGCTCCAGTGGGTCGTCGCGCTTCGGCACCGCCTCCAGCCTGCGCCGGAACCGCTCGAAGCCCTCCAGGTAGAGCGCCTCGGCCAGGCCCTCCTTGCTGCCGAACATCGTGTAGATGACCTGGGTCGAGCAGCCGGCCTCGGCGGCGATCCTGCGTACGGTCAGGCTTTCCGGCCCGGCCTTGGCGAGCAGCCCGTTGGCGACGTCGAGGAGACGGGTGCGCAACTCGTCGTAGTTGCTGCGATGGCCACGTGCGTAGGCACCCTGAAGACCGAGCGGCGCCGGCGTACCCATCAGCGACGAGCCCTTCTCATATTGGGGGTCCCGCGACAGACCCGGATGATGACTTAACCATGCCGCTCCGCCTTCAAACCGCAGTGAAACAGAAAACATCATGAAATTGCCGCGCATCTGTGACATCTGAGAGTTGTCCACGATGGCGTGACGGAGGGCGGCGATTGGCCCGTCCGGCGTAGGGACCGCCTCCCGCCATAGGCATAGCGTGAAGACATGGACGTAGGCCGCACTTCCGATCCCCGCCCCTTCTGGCTCGCCGGTCGCCCCGTCACCGGGGACGCCGAGCAGGCCGTGACCAACCCCCACGACGGCAGGGTCGTCGGCGTCCACTCGGTGCCGACCCCCGAGCAGGTCGAGCAGGCGGTGGCCGCAGCCGACGCCGTGCGCAAGCAGGCCGCCGCGCTGCCCATCCACGTACGCGCCGAGGCGCTGGCCCATGTGGCCCGGCGGCTGACCGAGCGCGCCGAGGAGATCGCCCAGCTCATCAGCGCCGAGAACGGCAAGCCGATCTTCTGGGCGCGCGGCGAGGTGGGCCGCGCGATCTCGACGTTCCGCTTCGGCGCCGAGGAGGCCCGCCGGTTCAGCGGCGGGGTGCAGCGGCTCGACACCGAGCCCGCGGCGCAGGGACGGCTCGCCTACGTCTCCCGCGTGCCGCACGGCCCGGTGCTGGCGATCACGCCGTTCAACTTCCCGCTCAACCTGGTGGCGCACAAGGTCGCTCCCGCCATCGCCGTCGGCGCGCCGATCGTCGTCAAGCCCGCGCCCGCGACTCCGCTTTCCGCGCTCGTGCTCGGCGAGATCCTGGCCGAGACCGATCTGCCCGAGGGCATGTTCTCGGTGCTGCCCGTGCCCAACGACCGGGCGGCGGCGCTGGTGGAGGACCCGCGGCTGCCGGTCATCTCCTTCACCGGCTCCGGCCCGGTCGGCTACTCGATCCTGGACAGCGTTCCGCGCAAGCACGTCACGCTCGAACTCGGCGGCAACGCCGCCGCGGTCGTGCTGGCCGACGCCGACCTCGACTGGGCGGCGAGCCGGGTGGCGCTCTTCTCCAACTACCAGGCGGGCCAGAGCTGCATCGCCGTGCAGCGTGTGCTCGTGGAGGACACGGTCGCCGACGCGTTCACCGACAAGCTCGTCGCGGCCGTCGGCGCGCTCGTGACCGGCGACCCCGCGGACGACAAGACGCAGGTCGGCCCCCTCGTCAGCGAGGACGCCGCGATCCGCGTCGAGAGCTGGGTCGACGAGGCCGTCGCCGCCGGGGCGCGCCTGCTGGCGGGCGGCACCAGGGAGGGCGCGACCGTCACCCCCACCGTGCTGGCCGACGTGCCCGCGGACGCCAAGGTGGCGTGCGAGGAGGTCTTCGGGCCCGTCATGATCGTGCAGCGGGTCGCCTCGGTCGACGAGGCGTTCGCCGCGGTCAACGACTCCCGGTACGGCCTGCAGGCCGGGGTCTTCACCCGCAGCCTGGACGTCGCCTTCCGGGCCAACCGCGAGCTCGAGGTCGGCGGCGTCATCATCGGCGACGTGCCGTCCTACCGGGCCGACCAGATGCCGTACGGCGGGGTCAAGGAGTCGGGCGTGGGCCGCGAGGGGCTGCGCTCGGCGATGGAGGACTTCACCTACGAGAAGGTCATGGTGCTCACGGGTCTCACGCTCTGAGCAGCTCTGAGGCGCCGGATCAGCGAGAACCGGGCTCGGGGACCACGTCCCCGAGCCCGGTTTCTTCTGTGAGGCGTCAGTCCGCCACGAGCCGTGCCACGAGGTCCGATCCGCGGGACCACTGCTCGCGTTGCCGCCGTACGACGTAGGCGCCCGGGGCGCAGCCCGTCCCGCCGTGCTCGGGATGCAGCAGGTAGACGACGGACGAGGCCTCGAAGATCCCGAGCGCCAGGCCCTCGGCGTCGGCGACGTCCGCCGTCCAGCGGCAGGTGCCCGGGTCGGCGACGAGCGTGTGCGGGTTGCCGCCGGCGGCGCCGCGCAGCAGCTCGACCCCCTCGGGCGGCACGTCGGTCCACCGGGCCCGCGGCCGGGCCTGCACGGACGACGCGATGAGCGGGAGCGGGACGACGATGAGGTCGCCCTGGGCGTGGAGCCCGTCGACGACGGGGATGCGCGCCGACCGTTCGAGATGGTCGAGCACGGCGAGTCCGGTCCGGTGGGACAGGGATGCCAGAGTCGCGGAAGCCAGAGTCACAGTCATGGAGATCACCTCAGGTTCGGCGGACGAGAAGGGAGTACTGCTCGGCGGACAGCCCGTAGGTCCAGCCGGCGGCCGCGACCGGGTCACGGAAGTAGCCCGGCACGGTCAGCCCGTACCGGCGGCGGGTGCCGTCGCGTTCGACGGAGCCGTTCACCGCGAGGAGCACCCTGGTCTGCCCGCGCAGGTCGTAGAGCCGCAGGAAGTGGCCGGGGTTGCCGGGGTCGGGGGCGGAGGCGACCGGGCGCAGCCCGGCCCGCCCGATGTAGGCGTCCCAGCCGACGCGCTCGATCGCGCACCGCCTGACCTCGACGTTCTCCTCCCGCTCGATGCGTTCGACGGACGGATCGGTGATCACCCAGGGAGGCACGAGTGTGCCGTGCCAGGCGTGCACCTCCCAGCTGTCGGCGTACCGCACGGCCGGGCCGTCCGCGCAGTGCGGCCGAACCTCGCCGTCGTCCCCCCACACCTCCGTACGGAGGACGGTGGGCCGTTCGGACACGACGCAGACGTCCTGCCGGGGCCACCACGGGCCGCAGGAGGCGGCCGCGGTGGCCCACAGGCCGAGCTGTCGCGCCTGCCCGGCAGGGAAGACCACCCCCGCCTGCCGCAGGGCGTCGTAGTGGGCGGCCCAGAAGGCGCTCTGAGTGCGGTACCAGTCGGGCCGGGGGAGGTGTGGTGCGTGCGCGGCCAGGACCGGCCTGACGAACGCGCCGTCCGCGGAGCGTTCGAGCGGCGCGCGCACGTCGCGGCGGATCCAGCCGTCCAGAGTCCGGTGTCTGGGGCGGACCCGCAGGTCGAGGTCCAGGCAGAGCTCCGTCGCCACGGCCTGGAACCGGCGGGTGAGAGGCCAGTCGGATACCCGGCTCGCGTCCTCGGCGGGACGTGGACGCACCCCGGGCGGGAGGGTCGTCAGGGCCGTGAGCGGTGACGGGACCCAGTGGAACCGGGGCGGAGCGAGCCCGATCAGGCCGTACAGCCCGGAGATGGCGGCCTCTGCGGCCGGACGGTCGGCGGGCCGCGTCGACAACACGCGGCCCAGCCATTCTCCGCGGAGTGCTGCAGCTTCCCGCTGCGCGAGAACGCTCACCGGATGCGGGTGGCGTCGTCCTTTCCAACGATCATGTCGTCGATGGTGACAGACGGCCACGGGTCCTGTCCACGGTCAGAGGAGACCGAGCGCCTTGGCGAGGCCGGGGTCGCGGCCCTTGGCCAGGTCGAGCGCCGTCATGGGGGCGTAGTGGTCCACGGGGACGCCGATGCTGTCGATGGTCTCCCGGGCGGGACCGAGGTGCCGGACCTTGGGCAGCAGCAGCACGCTCCCGTCGCCGAGGAGGTACGGCTCGCTCGGGCCGGAGATCGCGCCCGCGGTGCGGGTCCCGACGAGAACGCCGAGGCCGTCGTCCTGCACGGCCGAGCTGAAGTGTTCGCAGGCCGACGCGCAGGCGCGGTCGGTGAGCACGACCAGGCGCAGCCCGAGCAGCGGGACGGAGTCGTCGGTGCGGTTGGCCGTGCACTCGCCGGTCAGCGGGCAGAAGTAGCCGGTGACCTTCCCGTGCGCGAACGCGCCGAGCAGCCGGTTCACTTCGCGCGGCGACCCGCCGCCGTTGCCGCGCACGTCGATGACCGCGGCCTTCGTGGCGCCCTGCAGCGCGGCGATCACCTGGTCGGCCGCGCCCTCGAAGAACCCGGGCACCTTGACGTGGGTGACGCCGCCGGGCAGCGTCTTCGACGTCACCGCCGGTTCCTGCTCCCCGACGGGCCCAGCCGTGAGTGTGACGGTCGTGACGCGTCCCGTCGTGGGCCGCTTCAGCGTGAGCCGCACGGTGTCGGAGGTGAACGCCTCGACGAGGTTCTGGTTCACCTTGTCCCCGAAGAACGCCGGCATCCCGCCCGCCTCGACGACGATGTCGCCGGGCCGGACGCCGGCGCGGTCCGCCGGGCTGCGGGGCAGGACGCGGGTGATGAACAGGGGTGGCCGGGCCGCCGGATCCAGCTGTGGCCCCTGCGCGGCCGACAGTCCCACGATGCCCGTTCCGGTCGGCCCGCCCTCGGGTGGGGGAGTCGGCCTGATCACCCGGGCGTGGTCGTCGTGCAGCCCGGCGACCATGCCGGTGATCGCGGCGCGCAGCGCGTCCGGGTGGCCGGAGCCGATCACGCCGGCGAACGCGGCCCAGTCGGCGTCGCGGTTCCCCGTCAGCGCGGGCAGGCGGAGACCGGCCGCGTCGGCGCCGCGCCGCATCAGTTCCTGCGTGTACGCGGCGAGAGCGTCCCGCAGCAGGAGCTTCGGATCCAGCGAGGGCCCGCTGTAGTAGTCGTCCAGCACGCACTCGTACGCCTGCCGGAGCGTGTCCACCGTCGTCGGCGGCGCGGACTCGGGCGGCGCGGACTCGGGCGGCGGCGCGGTCGGCCGG
>NZ_JBFAOO010000095.1:0-28138 GCF_040675265.1 Microbispora sp. NPDC049633 | reverse complement strand
TTCCGATCGGCCGGGGGCGCGGCCGCGCACGACCCCTGCCCGCGGCGGCCCCGCCCGGCCGTCGGGGGGGGGCGAAGGGGGGCGGGGGGCCCGGACGGACCGGACCCGCCGCCCCCGTCGCGTTTCCGTGCCTTCGATGCACCCGGCCGCCCCGCCCCGCCACCGCCCTCCGGCGCGTTCGTCCGCGCGGTTCGTTTTCCTGACATTGCGGGGCAAGGACACTCCTACTTTCCCGTGACATCGCGAGCGCGGGGGCGGACGTCCTCTCCTGCGACGGTCACACCGCCCAGGCACGGGAGGGCTCATGGAGATCTCGGGGGACGGCGCGGGGAACCGCGTGGCCCGCCTCGCGGGGGGACGGGACCAGGTGGGGCGGGCGCGCAGGCTCGTGTCGGCCGCGCTCGGGCGAGACCATCCCCGCCACGACGACTGCGTGCTGCTGACCAGCGAGATCGCGACGAACGCGGTCGTGCACTCCCGCTCGGGGAGCGGCGGCACGTTCACCGTCACCGTCTCGTGCCTGCCCGACCGCGTGCGGGTCTGCGTCGAGGACGACGGCTCGGCCGGACCGCCGTGCGCCGGTCATCCGCTGCCGAACGGGTCGAGCCAGGGCGGTCGCGGCCTGCCGCTGCTGGACCTGCTGGCCGACCGATGGGGGCTGGTCCGCGAGGGCGGGCGCAACGAGGTGTGGTTCGAGATCTGGTCCGAAGGCGACCGCCGCCGTGCGGCGCTCGCCCGTCCGCGGACGGCCGCGTGGGTCCGGCCGGGGGCCGCGGTCGCGAGCAACGTGCGGCCCGTGAAGTGACACAAGCGTGATGAGTGGTACAGAACCTACGGGTGATTTCTCGCACGGAAGGGGAAAACCTAGTAAATAAATCGGGAAAGTAGGAGGACTTCCGCATGGCCCTGCCCGACTTCCTGGTGATCGGGGTGCCGAAGGCCGGCACCACGGCCCTGCACGCGGCACTGGCCCGTCACCCCCGGCTCTTCATGTCACCCGTGAAGGAGCCGAAGTTCTTCCTCACCGACGGCCCGCCGCCCGACAGGGGCGGGCCGGGGGACGCCGAGACCTACCGGGAGCACGTGTGGCGGCGCGCCGACTACGAGGCGCTGTTCGCGGACGCCCCACCGGGGGCGCTGCGCGGCGAGTCGACCCCCTTCTACCTGTACGACCGGGACGCCCAGCGGCGGATCCGGGAGACGATCCCCCACGCGAAGCTCATCGTCTCGCTGCGCGACCCCGTGGAGCGCGCGCACTCCAACTGGACCCACCTGTGGTCGGCCGGCCTGGAGCCGATCGGGGACGTCATCGAGGCCTGCGCGGCCGAGAGGCGCCGGGCCGCCGAGGGCTGGTCGCCGTTCTGGCACTACGTGGGCCTCGGCCGGTACGGCGAGCAGCTGGCGCACCTGTTCACGCTGTTCCCCCGCGAGCAGGTGCTGGTCTTCCGCTATCGGGACCTGGTCGACCGCCCCGCCGCCGCGCTCGACCGCATCTGCGCGTTCCTCGGCGTGGAGCAGGGGCTCGTCGGCGAGGTGCCGAGGGAGAACGTCACCGCCCATCCGCCGCACAGCCGCACGCACCGCGTCCTGGCCCGGCTCGTCCGGCTCGGCGACCCGGTGCTGGGCCAGCGGCTCACCGCGCCGCTCGAGCGGCTGCTGCAGCGCGACGCGCAGCCCCGGCGGCCGCTCACCTGGGAGCAGCGCCAGGAGCTGCTGGCCTACTTCGCCGCCGACATCGCGCTGCTGCGCGACGTGCTGGGCAGCGACTCCTTCGGCGAGGACTTCGGCGACTGGCTGCGCCCCCGGGAGCGGTCCGGCGGCCTGGTCGGCGCCCGGCCGTCCGGCCAGCGGCAGGCCCGCAACGGCCGTGCCCGCGACGACGCCCGCCTTTGGGCGGCCTCCCGGGGCCGGGCGCCCGACGACGACGACCTGACGCCCGACGCCACCTGACCGCGTCGTCCCCCGCTCGCGGCCCTCGTCCTCCGGCTCCTCGTCTCCCGGGCAGGCGTCCCCGGCCGGCTGTCCCGCGAAGGCGCGGCGCCACGAAGGCTCCGCCCGGCCGGGCCGAGGTCAGCGCAGCTCGGTACGCAGCTCGTGGGACCCGTCCGCGCGGGTCAGCTCGTAGTACAGGCGGTGGCCCCCCGGGACGGGCACGATCGACAGGTAGCGCAGCCCTCCCCCGGCGTACGGCGACTGGGCGACGGGGGAGGTTCCCGTTGCGGTGAGCGTGGACGGGCCGGGGCCGATGGCCACGCCCGTGCGCTCCTCGTAGTTCTCCTCCGCCGACGCGCGGCCGTCGTAGTAGGCGATGACGGTCTCGCCGCTGAACGTGACCGCGCTCACCCGCACGCCGCGCGAGTCCCATTCGCCCGGCCGCCGGTCGAGCGCGGTCCCCTGCCATGCCCACTCGACGCCGTCGGCGCTGGTGGCGTAGTCGGTCACCATCTGGTCGGCCTCGTCGGGGTCCTCCAGGGGGTGGCACGACGCCCACAGGTGCCAGACGCCACCGTGGTGGAGGATCACCGGGTCCTTCACGCCTGTCTTGAGGTCGCCGGGCAGCACGACCGACGCGTCGGCGGGGTCGAACTCCGCCGGTCCGGCGGCCTCGATCATCTCCACCCGCCAGTGCTTGGTGCCGTAGGTGGCGCAGCTCAGATACAGGCGCCACCTGCCCTCCGGCGTCACCACGAGAGTGGGGCGCTCCAGCGACTCGGTCTTCATCTCCTCCTTGGTGATCGTGAGGATCCTCTCGAACCGCTCGCCGTCGGCCGAGCGGGCGATCTCCACGGCATACCCGCGCCCCTCGTCGAGCGGCCGGCGCAGCCGGTAGGCCAGGTAGATCCACCCGTCCCGGCTCACGGCGCTGGGCGCGCCCGACCAGCATCCGGGCCCGTCTCCGGGCGGAGGAACCGCGACGACTGACCGTTCCGGCTTCGGTGCGAACACGTCTCTTCTCCGTAG
Organism: Microbispora sp. NPDC049633; assembly: GCF_040675265.1. Taxonomy (NCBI): domain Bacteria; kingdom Bacillati; phylum Actinomycetota; class Actinomycetes; order Streptosporangiales; family Streptosporangiaceae; genus Microbispora; species Microbispora sp. NPDC049633. The sequence continues at coordinate 25,177 of NZ_JBFAOO010000095.1, read as the reverse complement.
CTGCGCGACGACGGTGGGCTGCCGGCTGGGTGCCGGCACTTCTTGGCTGTAGTGACTTACCAGCGGCCCGGCGGGAGGCCAAGCGTCCTCGCCATCGGGCGACCATGTCTATATAAAACCCGCTTGGTTTGCGGGTTTTGTCAGGATAAGGCAGATGGGCCGCTGCCCGCGTCCCCTACCTGCGCAAGAGTGGGGTGAACCCGGAACGGCGCGGCGGCGTATCTCCGGGCGTAAGGGCATGCCGACACAGCTCTGACCACTTCCAGGAGGCCCCATGCGGGCACGTATCGTCACGCTCTGCGCCGCGCCGCTCGCGCTCGCACTGGCCGGCGCGGCACCGGCCCACCCCGCCTCGTCCCCCCACGCGTCCCCCGCCGGGCAGGGCTCCGGCCACCGGCTCCACCGATCCCCGGACACGGCGCGCGCGGCCGCCCGGTTCGCCGAGGTCGACCTGGTCTCCGACGTGAAGGGCCGGGCGGCCCTCACCGACCCGAAGCTGGTCAACCCCTGGGGCCTCGCGATGGGCGCCGCTCTCTGGGTGTCCAACGCGGGGACCGGCACGGCGACCGTCTACACCGGCGGCCACCCCGGCGGCACGGGAACGGCCAGGAAGGCCCCCACCACGGTGGCCATCCCCGGCGGCACCCCGACCGGGCAGGTCGCCTACACCGGCGACGCCTTCACGATCAAGGGAAAGGCGGGGACCGCGCCCGCCTCGTTCATCTTCTCCAGCCCGAGCGGCGCCATCACCGCCTGGAGCGCCAAGGCCGATCCCGGCACCGCGGTGATCGCGGCGTTCACCCGCGGCGCCGACTACAAGGGCCTGGCGCTCATGCACACCGACCGGGGCGCGTTCCTGCTCGCGCCGTCCTTCTCCGGCGGCGGCGTCCACGTCTTCGACGACGACTTCCGGCGGGTGCGGCTGTCGCGCCGCCAGTTCCGCGACCCGTTCCTGCCCGCGCGCTACTCCCCCTTCAACGTCGAGGTCGCCGGGACCTCGGTCCTCGTGGCGTACGCCAAGCGTGATCCCGGGACCGGCAGACCGACGGCGGGCCGGGGCAACGGGTTCGTCAGCCAGTTCACGGCGGACGGCCGGTTCGTGCGCCGTCTCGCCTCCCGGGGCCCGCTGAACGCGCCCTGGGCGATGACGCTCGCCCCCCGCGGGTTCGGCGCGTACGCGGGAGCGCTGCTGGTCGGCAACTTCGGCGACGGATGGATCAACGCCTACGACCCGCGGACCGGGCGCCACCTCGGCCCGCTGCGCGGGGCGGACGGCAGGGCGATCGCCGTCGAGGGCCTGTGGGACCTCGAACCCGGCACGGCCGCCAACGGCGGCACCGACGCGGTGTGGTTCTCGGCCGGCGTCTCCGGCGCCCGGCACGGCCTGCTCGGCCTGATCCGCCCGGTCACGGCCACGGGCGCCGCCTCGCCCACACCCACGGTTTCGGCCAGGCCGGCGCCGTCGCACTCCCACCCTGCCTCCCACCCTGCCTCCCGCCCTGCCGGCGGCTACGGCCCCTGATCGCGCTGCCCACCGCGACCGGCCGCGGAAACACCCACCCTCGGCCGGTCGCCGGTTTCCGGGAGGCGGTATGACTGTGCACATGGATAAGGCACACATCGGAGTGACGGGCCTGGCCGTCATGGGCCGCAACCTCGCCCGGAACTTCGCCCACCACGGCCACGTGGTCGCGGTGCACAACCGCTCGGAAAGCCGTACGACCCGATTCATGGAGGAGCACCGCGACGAGGGCGCGTTCCTGCCCGCGAGCACGATCGAGGAGTTCGTGGCCTCCCTCGAACGTCCCCGCAAGGCGATCATCATGGTCAAGGCCGGGGCGCCGACCGACGCGGTGATCGAGGAGCTCGCCGCCGTCATGGAGCCCGGCGACATGATCATCGACGGCGGCAACGCCCTCTACGCGGACACCCGCCGCCGGGAGGCGGCGCTCCGTGAGCGGGGCATCCACTTCGTCGGCACCGGCATCTCCGGCGGCGAGGAGGGCGCGCTCAACGGCCCGAGCATCATGCCCGGCGGCGACCCCGAGGCGTACGAGACGCTCGGTCCCCTGCTCGAGGACATCGCGGCGAAGGTCGACGGGGTGCCGTGCTGCGTCCACGTGGGCCCCGACGGCGCCGGGCACTTCGTCAAGATGGTGCACAACGGCATCGAGTACGCCGACATGCAGCTCATCGCGGAGTCGTACGACCTGCTCCGGCAGGCCCTCGGGCTGGACCCGAAGGAACTGTCCGAGATCTTCCGCGAGTGGAACCGGGGCGACCTGGAGTCGTACCTCATCGAGATCACCGCGGAGGTGCTGGGCCACGTCGACGCCGCGACGGGCAAGCCGTTCGTGGACGTGGTGGTGGACCAGGCCGAGCAGAAGGGCACCGGGCGCTGGACCGTGCAGAGCGCCCTCGACCTCGGCGTCCCGGTCACCGGCATCGCCGAGGCGGTGTTCGCCCGGGCGCTGTCGGGCCACCCGGAGCAGCGGGCCGCCGCCCGTTCGCTCGCCGGGCCGTCCGGCACGGCCGGCGACTCCGGCCTCGTCGAGGACGTGCGGCGGGCGCTGTACGCCTCGAAGATCGTCGCGTACGCCCAGGGATTCGACCAGATGGCCGCCGCGAGCGCGGAGTACGGCTGGAACCTGAAGCTGGGCTCGATGGCCACGATCTGGCGCGGCGGCTGCATCATCAGGGCGCGCTTCCTCGACCGGATCAGGGCGGCCTACGACGCCGACCCGAACCTGCCGACGCTGCTGGTCGACCCGACCTTCGCCCAGGCGCTGGAGGAGGCCCAGGAGTCGTGGCGGCGGGTCGTGGCGACGGCGGCGACGATCGGGGTGCCCACGCCGGGCTTCTCCTCGGCGCTCGCCTACTACGACGGCCTGCGGCGCGACCGGCTGCCCGCCGCGCTGCTGCAGGGGCTGCGCGACTTCTTCGGCGCCCACACCTACCGGAGGGTCGACCGGGAGGGCTCCTTCCACACCGACTGGTCGGCGGACCGGGCCGAGCGGCCCGCCTGACCCCGGAGACACGGTACGGCGCCCGCCCGCGCGGGGGCGTGCGCCGTACCGGCCCGGATTCGGCTACTCGAAGGCGGCGGCCACCGGCTCCGCCTTCTCGCCGCCGGCGGCGCCGGGAGCGCCGCCGCGCAGCGGGACGTGCTTGATGAAGGCGGCGATGACCGGAACCAACGCGGCGAACACGACCGACCACAGGAATACCGAGCCGATCGCGCCGGCGAGCGCCTCCAGGAACCCCGCCTTCACCGGCGGCGGGAGCTGCTCGAGCACCTTCGGGTCGATCTGACCGCCGCCGGCGTTCGCCAGGGGCGCCGCCTGCGCGCCGAACTTGGCCGCGATCTCGTCGGCGAGCCGGTTGTTGAAGATCGCGCCGAACAGCGAGATGCCGAACGAACCGCCGATGGAGCGGAAGAACGTCGAGGCGCTGCTGGCCACGCCGATGTCCTTCTGCTCGACGCTGTTCTGCGCGATCAGCATGGTCGTCTGCATCAGGAAGCCCATGCCGAGGCCGAGGACGGCGATGTAGACGCCGGTCCGCCAGGCGGGGGTGTGGACGTCCTGCGTCGACAGCAGCCACATGCCGATGGCCATGATCACGCCGCCGATCACCGGGAAGCTCTTGTACTTGCCCGTCTGGGTGATCGCCTTGCCGACGAACAGCGACACGACCATGGACGAGGCCATCATCGGGAGCAGGAGCAGCCCGGAGTTCGTGGCGGTGGCGCCCTGCACGATCTGCTGGAACATCGGCAGGAAGGTGATCGCCCCGAACATCGCGAAACCGAGCAGGAAGCCGAGCAGGTTGATCAGCGTGAAGTTGCGGTTGGCGAACACGTGCAGCGGCAGGATCGGCTCGGCGGCCCGCCGCTCGATGGGGATGAACACGGCCAGTGCGACGACCGCCAGGGCGGCCAGGCCCAGGATCTGCCACGAGCCCCAGGCGTAGCCGTGCTTCTGGCCGCCCCACGACGTGATCAGCACGATCGCGGTGATGGCCACGGTGAGGACGGCCGCGCCGAGCCAGTCGATGCGGTGCTGGGTCCGGTGCTTGGGCAGGTGCAGCTTGAGGATGAGCCAGATCAGCGCCACGCCGCCGAGCGGCAGGTTCACGTAGAAGGCCCAGCGCCAGTTCAGGTTGTCGGTGATGAACCCGCCGACCAGCGGCCCCGCGATCATGGCGAGCGACATGATCGCGGCCATGATGCCCTGGTACTGACCACGCTCACGCGGCGGAACGAGGTCACCGATGATCGCCATCACGCCGACGATGAGCCCGCCGGCGCCGAGGCCCTGCAGCGCGCGGAAGGCGATCAGCTCGATCATGCCGTCGCCGGTGCCGCCGAACAGCGACGAGCCCGCCATGCCGCACAGCGCGGAACCGGCCAGGAAGATGACGATCGAGCTGAGGAAGACGTTCTTGCGGCCGTAGAGGTCGCCGAGCTTCCCCCAGATCGGCGTGGAGACCGTGGTGCCCAGCACGTACGAGGTCGTGACCCAGGTGAAGTAGTCCAGGCCCTTGAGTTCCCCGACGATCCTCGGCATGGCGGTGCCGACGATCATGTTGTCCAGCATCGCCAGCATCATGGCGAGCATCAGGCCGGGTAAGACGATCATCACTTCCCGGGACCGGCCGGGCGCGGCCGCGGTCTCCGTGGTCATGGGTGCCCCCTTGAAGGAATTTACTTACTTGCCGACAGGCTAGTGCCCGGGGCACGGTATTGTCCTTACTTGCCGGCCGTCAAGTCAATTAGGAACAGCAGGATATGGGTGCTCATACCGACACGCGCAGCCGCATCCAGGAGGTCGCGATCAGGCTCTTCACCGAACAGGGGTACGAGGCGACGTCACTTCGGGAGATCGCCGAGGCCCTCGGCGTCACCAAGGCGGCCCTCTACTACCACTTCCGGACGAAAGAGGACATCGTCGCCAGCCTGGTCGAGGACCGCATCGAGGCGCTGGACGAGCTGATCGCGTGGGCGAACCGGCACCCCCGCGACGCCGACACCCGTGGGGAGCTGATCACCCGCTACTCCGCGTTGATGACCCGTGGGCGCGCCCACGAGGTCATGCACTTCATGGACCGCAACAAGACGGCGCTGCGCGGCCACGCCAAGGTGGACCTCATGCGCGAGCGCATGAGCGAGCTGATGCAGGCGCTGTACGAGCCGGACGATCCGCTGCCGGTCAAGCTCCGGCGGTCCATGGCCCTGTTCGCGATGCACGCGGCGTGGTTCTTCGTCAGGGACGAGTCGACGTCCGAGGAGGAGCGGACCGCGGCGGGGCTGCAGGTCGCCCTGGAATTGGCCGAGGGTTCAGGCGGTTGATCCCCCTCTGATGGGAAGGTGATCGACATGCTTTTCGGACAGGAACACGTCAAGCGCTATATCGAGACCGACGGCGAGGTGGGCCACGACTGGGAGGGCACCACCGTGGCCATCCTCACGACCCGGGGCCGCAAGTCGGGACAGCCCCGCAGCACCCCGCTGATCTACCAGCCGTACGGCGACGCCTATCTGGTGGTGGCGTCCAAGGGCGGGGCCGACGAGCACCCGCTGTGGTACCGCAACCTCCAGGCGGACCCCGAGGTGGAGTTCCAGGTCAGGGGGGACAGGTTCAAGGCGAGGGCCCGTACGGCGACTCCGGAGGAGCGTCCGGACATGTGGCGGACGATGACCGCCACCTGGCCCGCGTACGACGAGTACGTCACCAAGACCGACCGGGAGATCCCGGTCGTCGTCATCGAACGCATGTAGCGCGGCGCGCCGCGTGAGGGCGCCGGGCGGCGCTCAGGAGCCGCCCGGCACCCGCTCCCGCCGCGCGGCCCCACCGCGGTGCCGCGCTCCTGGCGCCGGCGCGCAGTGACTCGTGCGGCCGTCGGCGGTATCTTTCCCGGGTGATCCTCAGGAGCCGCGCCGTCTTCGGCGACCGCGTGGCCTTCAGGCACAGGGAGGTCCCGTGAGCGACGGCCGCACCGCCGAGATCATGATCGCCGAGGCCCGCAAGGCCTTCTGGGTCATGGTCGGCTTCCTGGGGCTTATCTGGGTCGTGCAGGTGGCCAACTGGGCGGCGGACTACTCGCTCAGCTACAGCTACGGCATCAGGCCCTGGGACCTCGAGCGGCTCCCCGGGGTCGTCTCCGCGCCGCTCCTGCACTGGAGCTGGGCCCACATCGAGGGCAACTCGGGTCCGCTGTTCATCTTCGGGTTCCTCGCGGCCTACCGGGGCGTGCGGCGCTTCCTCGGCGTGACCGGGCTGATCGCCGTCGCCAGCGGGCTCGGCTCGTGGTTCACCGCCGGCTCCTCCACGGTCGGCGCGGGCGCGAGCGGGCTGGTGTTCGGCTACTTCGGGTACGTCCTCGTGCGCGGAGCCTTCGACCGGCACCTGATCGACATCGTCATCGGCCTGGTCATGGGTCTGTGCTTCGCCTACCAGTTCGCCGGGCTGCTGCCGGCCGAGGGCATCGGCTGGCAGGCGCACGTCTTCGGTTTCGCGGGCGGCATCCTCGGCGGCTACCTGTTCCGCGACCGGCGGGCCAAGGCCGCGACCGGGGGCATGAACGGGGGCACGAACGGGAGCGCCGCCCCCGGCAAGGCGGCCCCGCCCGATTCCCGGTCGGCCCTGCTCAAGGAGATCGAAGACCTCGGCCTCTGATCCCCGCGCGGCCATCGGCGCCGTCCTGAGGATTCCACGGCCACGGCGTCCACGCCGTTCGCCCGCGGGGAGCACGCGGAGGCGACGCTACGAGCCGGCGCGTGTCGCCGGCGTATCGAAAACCTCATACGTGCCGGCAACAGCCCACTCCCTTGACTGGCCGCATGGCTCAAACCCCACCATCGGCACGGACGAGGGCCCGCCGGATGCGCCGGCTCCTGGTCGCCGGCCTGATAGTCGTCACAGCAGCCATCATCGCCGTCCTCGGCCACCGGTCGCCGCATTGCTCGTTCTTCTCGGCCGGATCCCCCGTGCGGCACTCGTCACCGGCGCCGATCCCGGCGTCCTCCCCGGCCGCCGCACCGGCCCGCAAGCACTCCCCGGTCCCGCCTCCCGCCACGGCCTCCCCGGCATCGTCGCCGGATGCCCGTCACAGTGAGCGCCGTTGTGCGCCCGGCGAAGCCGACGGTGTCGTCCCGGACGGCGTGACGGTCTTCGACGACGGGATTCCGGGTGTCGTCAACCTCGACCGGGGTCTGCTCAGGGCCCTCCGACAGGCGGCGACGGACGCCGCGGACGACGGAGTCGAGTTCTACGTCAACAGCGGCTGGCGCTCTCCGGAGTACCAGAATCAGCTTCTTCGCGAGGCGGTCTCCAAGTACGGGTCCGAAGACGAGGCCGCGCGATGGGTGGCCACCCCGGCGACGTCCTCTCACGTGACGGGGGACGCGGTCGACGTCGGGCACTCCGATGCGACGGCGTGGCTGTCCGACCATGGCGCCGAGTACGGCTTGTGCCAGATCTACGTGAACGAACCCTGGCACTACGAACTGCGCACCGACGCGATCGATCGTGGTTGTCCGCGTATGTATGCCGACCCCACCCAGGACCCGAGGATGCGGCGGTGACCGCCGCCTCCCGGCCCTGCCCCCCGCAAGCGCGGCCGGTGCTCGCGGCGCCCGCGCCGCCGCCGGAAGACGGGATCAGGGCTCGCCGTGGTCGGGCAGGTGGAAGGGGATGCGGGCGGTGAGCGCGAACCCGCCCTCGGCGGTCGGCCCGTACGTGAGCCGCCCGCCCACCAGCGCGACGCGCTCACGAAGGCCGGGCAGCCCGTAACCGCCCCCCGCGTCGGCGGGCACCCGGACCGGCATGGCCCGGCTCTTGCCGCTGTTGACCACCGACACGTTCAGCACGTCGCCGTGGGCCTCGCAGACCACCTGCACGTCGGTCCCGGGCGCGTGTTTGCGCACGTTGTTGAGGCCCTCCTGGACGACGCGGTAGCAGGCGTGACCGGCCTGCCGCGGCAGCGCCTCCTCCGGCACGTCGTAGTGCAGGGCGACGCGCAGGCCGGTGGCCCTGCTCTCCTCGACCAGGCGCGGTATCCCCTCGACGCTCTCCGCCGAGGGCGGCAGGTCCTTGCGCCGCAGCGCCGTGAGCAGCTCGCGCAGCTCGGTCAGCGCCCGCACGCCCTTGTCCTCGATGTTCCTGGCCAGCTTGCGGATCTCGTCGAGCTCGTCGGCGTCCTGGATGAGGCCGGCGTTGAGGACCATCACGGTGACCGCGTGCGTCACCGTGTCGTGCAGCTCGCCCGCGATGCGGCGGCGTTCCTGGGCGGCGGCACGCTCCTCCCGCGCCCGCACGCCCGCCCGCAGCTCCCGGATCATCGAGCGGTAGCGCCACACCCAGGTGCCCACCAGCGCGGGCAGGAAGATCAGCGTGACCGCCCGCACCGTCACGGCGACGGGCAGCCTGTCGGTGTAGGGGCTCGTGTAGTCGGCCAGCGCGTAGACCCCCGCCAGCACGGCGGTCGCCCACGGCCAGGAGCGCACCGTGTTCCGCGAGGTCATCGAGTACGCCGCCAGTATCAGCGGCATCGTCTGGCCCGCGAGCAGGGCGCAGGCGACGGTGGCCGCGACCATCGGCCAGGCCACACTGCGCCGCACCAGCATGGACGCGGCCGCCGCGACCCCCACGGCGATCTGCGCCCACCACGGCACGGCGAGGAACGGCAGGGCCGGGAAGGAGCGGCCGAACACGACCGCCGGAACCGCGAAAGCGAGGACGGCGACGGCGAGCAGCACGTCGGCCGCCGCCTCCCGGCGCGCCGCGAGCCCGGCCCACTTCTCCCCCATACCGCTAGTTTGTGGGTTTGACCTGCGGCTTCGTGCAGCGCCACACCCCTTTGACGTAGCTGTGCCACAGCTTGCCGTACGACGGGGCGGTCGAAACAGTCATGCGTCTTGGGCAGGATAAGAGGCGTGAGCGAAAGCATGAGCCTCCTCCGCCGTCTTCCGTCCGACTCCGAACCCGACGCGCTGTTCGACGCGTTCTTGTCGTGGAACGCCGATCGGGGGCTCACGCTCTACCCGGCGCAGGAGGAGGCGCTGATCGAGGTCGTCTCCGGCAACAACGTGATCGTGTCGACGCCGACGGGCTCGGGCAAGAGCCTCGTCGCCGCCGGGGCGCACTTCGCGGCGCTGGCCCGGGACGAGATCAGCTTCTACACCGCGCCGATCAAGGCGCTGGTGTCGGAGAAGTTCTTCGACCTGTGCGCGTTGTTCGGCACCGAGAACGTCGGCATGATGACCGGCGACGCCACCGTGAACGCCGACGCGCCCGTCATCTGCTGCACCGCCGAGATCCTCGCCCAGATCGCGCTGCGCGACGGCGCCGACGCCGACGTCGGCACCGTGATCATGGACGAGTTCCACTTCTACGCCGAGCCCGACCGCGGCTGGGCCTGGCAGGTGCCGCTGCTGGAGCTGCCGCAGGCGCAGTTCGTGCTGATGTCGGCCACGCTCGGCGACGTCGAGCGGTTCCAGACCGACCTCACCCGCCGCACGGGCCGCCCCACGAGCGTCGTCAAGCACGCCGAGCGGCCGGTGCCGCTGATCTACTCCTACCGGACCACTCCCCTGCACGAGACGCTGGAGGAGCTGCTGTCCACCCAGCAGGCCCCGGTCTACGTCGTGCACTTCACCCAGGCCGCGGCGATGGAGCGCGCCCAGGCCCTGATGAGCATCAACATGTGCACCAAGGCCGAGAAGGAGGCCATCGCCTCCCTCATCGGCAACTTCCGCTTCACCACCCGCTTCGGCCGGGCCCTGTCCCGGCTCGTACGGCACGGCATCGGCGTGCACCACGCCGGGATGCTGCCGAAGTACCGCCGCCTGGTGGAACGGCTGGCCCAGGCGGGCCTGCTGAAGGTGATCTGCGGCACCGACACGCTCGGCGTGGGGGTGAACGTCCCGATCCGCACCGTGCTGTTCACCGCGCTGTCGAAGTTCGACGGCACCAAGGTGCGGCGCCTGCGGGCGCGGGAGTTCCACCAGATCGCCGGGCGGGCCGGCCGGGCCGGCTTCGACACGGTCGGGTACGTCGTCTGCCAGGCGCCCGACCACGTCATCGAGAACGAACGGGCGCTGGCGAAGATCGGCGACGACCCCAAGCGGCGCCGCGGCTACGCGCGCAAGAAGCCCCCGGAGGGGTTCGTCGGCTGGAGCGAGGACACGTTCGAGAAGCTCCAGACGGCCGAGCCCGAGCCGCTGACCTCCCGATTCAAGGTCAGCAACGCCATGCTGCTGTCGATCATCAACCGGCCCGGCGACTGCTTCCAGGCGATGAAGCGGCTGCTCACCGACAACCACGAGGACCGCAAGGCGCAGCGCCGCCACATCAGCCACGCCATCGCGATCTACCGCTCGCTGCTGGCCGGCGGCATCGTGGAGAAGCTCGCCGAGCCCGACGAGCACGGCCGGATGGCCCGGCTCACCGTCGACCTGCAGGAGGACTTCGCGCTCAACCAGGCGCTGGCCACGTTCGCGCTGGCGTCCTTCGAGCTGCTCGACCGCGAGTCCCCGACGTACGCGCTGGACCTGGTCTCGATCGTCGAGTCCACGCTGGACGACCCCCGCCAGATCCTGCACGCCCAGCTCAACAAGGCCAGGGCCGAGGCGGTCGCCCAGATGAAGGCCGACGGCGTCGAGTACGAGGAGCGGATGGAGCGCCTCGCCGAGATCACCCACCCGATGCCGCTGGCCGACCTGCTCTTCGGCGCGTACGAGACCTACCGGCGCGGGCATCCGTGGGTCGGCGACCACGTCGTCAGCCCCAAGGCGATCGTGCGCGACATGTACGAGCGGGCCATGACCTTCACCGAGTACATCCAGTTCTACGAGCTGGCCCGCTCGGAGGGGACGGTGCTGCGCTACCTGGCCGACGCCTACCGCACGCTGTCGAAGACGGTGCCCGAGCACCTGAAGACCGACGACCTGGTGGACCTCATCGAATGGCTCGGCGAGCTGGTGCGCCAGGTCGACTCCAGCCTCATCGACGAGTGGGAGAAGCTGGCCAACCCCGCCGAGGCGCTGAAGGCCGGGGAGGAGCTGGAGACCAGGACCCGTCCGGTCACCGCCAACGCGCGCGGCTTCCGGGTGCTGGTCCGCAACGCGATGTTCCGCATGGTGGAACTCATCGCGCTGGACCGGGAGGAGGAGCTGGTCGAGCTCTACCCGGACGTCGACTGGGGCGCGGCCATGGACGCCTACTACGAGGAGCACGACGAGGTCCTCACCGGCCCGGCCGCCCGCGGTCCCGCGCTCCTGCTCATCGAGGAGGAGAAGGAGCTGTGGCGGGTGCGTCAGATCATCGACGACCCGGCCGGCAACCACGACTGGGGCATCAGCGCCGAGGTCGACCTGGCCGCCTCCGACGAGGAGGGCCACGCCGTCCTCCACGTCACCGGCCTCACCCGCCTCTAGCGCGCGTCCAGGCCGGGCAGCGCCTCATCCGGGTCGGCCCCTCAGCCGTAGAACCTCCTCGCGCCCTCGTGGAGCGGCACGGGGTCGGTTCTGGGCGCCTCGGCGAGGGTGATGTCCCTGGCCGACACGTGCACCTTCTCCAGGTCGGCCTTGTGGTCGAAGATCAGCCGGGTGAGCTCCTCCGCGAGCTTCGCGTCCATCGACGCGTTCACCACGAGCAGGTTCGGCACGACGATGGTCGGCACGTCGGACGCCGTGCCGTACGCGCCCTTGGGGATCGTGCCCTCGGCGTAGACGGGGCCGTGGGCGGCGCGCACGGCGGGCAGCACGTCGTCCAACGGCACGAAGGTCACCTCGTCGCGCATGCTCGTCACCAGGTCGGTGATGCCCGAGGTGGGCAGGCCGCCCGACCACACCAGCGCGTCGAGGGTGCCGTCCTTGAGACCCTGCACGGTCTCGGGCAGCGACAGCGCCTGACGTTCGACGTCCTTGTCCGGGTCGAGCCCGGCGGCGGCGAGCAGCCGCAGCGCGATCACCTCCGTGCCCGAGTTCGGCGATCCCGTGGACACACGCTTGCCGCGCAGGCCGGCGACGGATCTGATCTTGGCGTCGGTCCGCGCGATCACGTGGGTGTAGTTGCCGTAGAGCCGGGCGAGCGCGCGGATCGGCTGCGGCGCGGTGAAGGCGCCGGTGCCCCTCACCGCGTCGGCGGCCGTGTCGGCGAGCGTGAAGGCGATGTCCGACTGTCCCCTGACCACGCGCTGGATGTTCTCCACCGAAGCGCCGGTGGCCTCCGCGGTCGCCCGGTGGCCCGGCAGGTGCTTGTCGATCAGCTCGGCGAACCCGGCGCCCAGCACGTAGTAGACGCCGGTGGTGTTGCCGGTGGCGATCGACAGGCGGGTGCCTCCGCCTTCCCGCCCGGCCGATCGGTCGCCCCCGCAACCACCGGCCAGCAGTGCCACGGTGACGGCCAGCGCCGTCACGAGCCTGATCCTCACAGTCGCGCCTCCCTGTGTCTGCGGACGAGGTGAACGGCGAGCGCCAGGACCGCGGCGCCCAGCCCGGCCAGCACGGGCCCGGGCGAAAGGACGAGCAGCAGGACCGCGGCGAGCGCGCACAGGCCCCGTTCGACCGGTCCGGCGGGGCCGGCGATCCAGCCGCCGGTGGTCACCGCGAGGGCGGCCACCGCGAGCGCCGACACGGCCGCGGCGAGCAGGACCTCGCCGATCGGGCCCTGCGCCAGCAGGGCCGCGCCGGGCGGCGTGAGCACGAACGCGAAAGGCACCAGGAACGCCGGGAGCGTGTACTTCCAGGTGGCCCACATCGTGCGGTGCGCGTTGCCGCCCGTGATCGCCGAGGCGGCGAAGGCCGACAGCGCCGTCGGCGGGCTCACCTCGGACAGCACCGCGTAGTAGAAGATGAACATGTACGCCTCGGCCGCCGTCACGCCGAGGTTCAGCAGCGCGGGACCGATGATCACGGCGGCGATGACGAAGGACGCCGTGACCGGCACGGCCAGCCCGAGCAGCAGCACGGCCAGCGCGCAGGCGACGGCGGTGACCGCGAGGTTCCCCCCGGACAGGCCGACGATCAGCGAGCCGGCCTTGAGCCCGAGCCCGGTGAGGGTGACCACGCCGACGATCGTCCCCGCCGCCGCGCAGGTGACCGCGACCGGCAGCACCCCCGTCGCGCCCGCCGCCAGGGCCCGTACGGCGCGGCGCGGCGTGAGCCGGTTCTCGCCGCCGGGGGTGCGGTCCAGGAACGACAGCGCGAAGGCCAGCAGCGTGGCGTACACCACCGCCCGGAACGGCGACTGGCCGAGTGCCATCAGAACGATGATCACGAACAACGAGCTGAAGTGGTAGCCGAAGCGCCTGATCAGCGGCCAGGGACGGCCCGCGTCCACCGGCACCGCGTGCGTGCCGTACCTGCGGGCGTCCATCTCGATGGCGAGGAAGACGCCCAGGTAGTACAGGACCGTCGGGATCGTGGCGTAGACGAGCACGGTCAGGTAGCTCACCCGCAGGTACTCGGCGATGATGAACGCCGCCGCGCCCAGCGTCGGGGGCGACAGGATCGCGCCGATGCCGGCCGCGGCCAGCACTCCCCCGGCCTGCTCGCGCGGATAGCCGGCCCGGCGCAGGATCGGCCAGGCCACGCTGCCCACGCTCACCGTGGTGGCCACGCCGGAACCGCTCACCGTGCCGAGCAGGAACCCCGCGAGCGTGACGGTGCGCCCCGGCGCGGCGCGCGAACGGCGGAACGCCGCGAAGGAGACGTCCACGAAGAACCGTCCCGCCCCCGAGTGGTCGAGCACCGCGCCGTAGATCGTGAACAGGATGATGTAGGTCGCGGCGACGTCGAGGGGCACGCCGTACACGCCCTCCGTGCCCATCGTGAACGCCGCCACGATCCGGTCCAGGTCGTAGCCCCGGTGGCCCAGCGACCAGTCCGCGGGCAGGTAGCCCCCGTAGTAGGCGTACGCCGCGAAGACCGCGCACACCACGGGCAGGATCCAGCCCACGGTCCGCCGGCACGCCTCCAGGAGCAGCAGCGTGAGCAGCGCTCCGGCCGCCACGTCGAGCGGCGTCGGCGCGTACGCCCGGCGGATGAGGTCGTCGAAGACCACGAGCGGATACGCGCAGACCGCGAGGGACAGCGCCGCGAGCACCCAGTCGAGCACGCCGGGCCTGTCCCGGCCTCCGCGCCGCGCCTTGTAGCAGACGAACGCCAGCGGCAGCACCACGGCGAGGAACGCCATCCGGTACGGCAGGACCGGCCCCGGCCGGAAGGTCTGGTACAGCGCGTAGAGCGACAGGGCGAGCGCGACGATCGTGACGAGTGCCGCCGGACGGCCCGGAAGGCGCCGCGCGGGACGCTCCGCGTCGAACTCGGCGACGAGGTCCTCCGCCGACGTCTCGTGCCGGGTCTCGGTCACGCGTCTCCCCTGCGATGCGGCAAGCCCTTGACCGCAAGGTACGCCGAGATCTGACTCGGCGCAGTCACAATCCGGATCACAGTCCGGTCACGGACCGTAGCGCCGTTCTCACCCGCGCCGGCCGGCGACGGTGGCTATCCGCGGGCTCTCCGGGGGGACCGCAGCACGAGGGCGGCGAGCACCGCGGCCCCGGCGAGGGCCTGCGCCGCGACGTACGGCACGACGTCGGCGGGCCGCGTGACCAGCGCGGCGAGCGCGGGCAGGGATCCGAGCAGCGCGATGTCCGGCCCCGTCGCCGCCCAGATGAGCGGGCCGGTCGGCACCGCGCCGCCGGGGGTGTCGATGACCGGCATGGAGTGGTCGACGGGCCGGCGCCGGGCCATCCGCAGCGCCCCCGCCGCCAGCGCGGGCGCGGCCGTCGGCCCGAGCGTCCACCAGGCCCCGGCCGGCAGCGCGCCCGTGGCCTGGAGGCCCGCCAGGGCGAGCGCCGACCAGGCCGCGGCCAGCAGCGCGGGCAGCACCGCCCGGGCGGCCGTGGCGGCCCTGGCGTCCACGGCCAGCATCCGGGCCAGGGCGGGGTCACCGCCGTCGCGCCGGACCCCTCCGGTGCACATCGCGGCGGCGGTCAGCGCCCCGCACAGCAACACCCCGCACAGCAGCGCCCCGGCGGCGGGCGCCGTGCCGCCGACGGCGTCCGCGCAGACGGCGGGCAGCGCCGCCGCGCCGAGCAGGGCCGCCAGCCGGCCCGGTCGCCTGCCCACCCGCAGCCACTCCTGCCACGCCAGCGCGGGCGCCGGGCCGAGCCGCGACACCAGGCGCGGCCAGGGGCGGGAGCGCAGCGCCCGGCCGCGCCAGTGGACGTCCTCCGCGACCCAGGTGAGCATTCCGGGATCCAGCATGGTCGCGGCCGAGGTCACCCGCGCCGTACGGGTCGAGGACGCCAGGATCGTGCGGGCGGGGATGCGGCCGAGCGCCGCCCAGGCCCGCTGTGCCAGGAAGGCGGCCACCACGGAGGCGACGCCCGCGACCGCCGCGCCCAGGGACGCGGGCGCCCCGGCGACGGCGGCGAGGATCCGCCGGCCGGGGCCCGCGCCGGACACGGCCGCGAGCACGGCCACGGAGAACATGCCGGCGATCAGGAGCTGCAGCCGGGTGTCCGCCGCCGGGGACTGCTGGCCGAGCACCGCCGCGGCCATGCCGCCCACGCCCGCGGCCACGCCGAGCACCAGCGCCGCCGCGAGGCGCACACCGAGCTCGCCGGGAGCCCCGGCCACCGACAGCGCCGCGAGCCCGAGCGCCGCCCCGGCCAGCGCCGCCGCCGACAGCAGGAGCAGTGCCGTACGGCTCAGCACGGCCCGGCGGGGCAGCGGCGAGGTCACCAGCCATGCGGCGTCGGCGGCGGGCAGCACGACGGGGCCGAGCGCCCGCGCCAGGGCGAGGAAACCCGCGTAGGCCGCCGCGACCAGCGCGAACCCGGCGCCGAGCCGCGCCGGGTCGGCGTGCCGGGCCAGCCCGGCGAGCGCCTCGGCGACCGGGCGGCCGAACACCGCGGCGGCGACGAGCAGGCCGAAAACGCTGGTGTACCGGTCCGACCAGGTCGCCGGTCGCCCACGGTGCGCGCGCAGGTAGGCGAAGGCGGGATGCGTCCGCGCGGCCGCCGGGATCACGACGCCGCCCGCAGCGTGATCACACGGGCTCCCGCGTCCTGCGCGAGCAACGCGTCGTGGGTGGCCATCACGACCGTGCCTCCCCCGGCGGCGTAGTCGCGCAGGATCGCCGCGAGCCGCCGTCTGAACCCGGCGTCCAGGCCGCGCTCCGGCTCGTCGAGCAGGAGCAGGCGGCTCGGCCGGAGCAGCGCCATCGCCAGCGACAGCCGCTGCCGCTGGCCGGTGGACAGCGACAACGGGGTGAGATCGGCCCTGGCGGTCAGCTCGAAGGCGTCCAGCGCCTCGTCCACCGTCAGCCGGGCGTCCTGGTGCACGGCGTCCATCAGCTCGAGGTGTTCGCGGACGCTCAGGCCCGGATACCAGGCGGGCTCGTCGCCGGCCTGCACGACGTGCCGCCAGAAGTCCGGCAGGTCCGCCGGCGGCCCGCCGAGGACGTCGATCTCGCCGCGCGGCGAGGGGTGCAGACCGGCCAGGCAGCGCAGCAGCGTGGACTTCCCGACGCCGTTCTCCCCCATCACGGCGACGATCTCACCCGGGGCCGCGGTGAGATCGACGCCGCGCAGCACGGGCACTCCGCCAAGGTCCAGCCCCACCCCGCGGGCCGTGATGATCGCGTTCGCCATGCCCAGAGCCTACGTGCGCGACGCTCACACGTGGTGGGGTCCACAGGAGCGGCCGCGCGGTCCGTCCTCAGGGGCGGATGAGCAGCCGTCGTCCGATCTCCTCGGGCACCGGGTAGATCCGTTCCGGCGGCAGCAGCCGCTGGGCCTTCGCCGCCTGCCCGCTCTGCACCAGGCTCGCGATCCTGCGGACCCGCGGGGTGAGGTCGGCCAGGTCCACGACCCACTCGTCCGCGAACGTACGGATCAGGTCACGGCCGATGCCGACCTGGATGCTGTAGTGGTTGAGCGGCGCCCCGCGCAACGAACGCTCGGGATCCCACTGGACGTGCACCGCCGCCCGGCCGACCGACAGTGGGTCCGCGGTCGTCAGCACCGCCCGGGAGAGGGCTTCGTGCCATCCCCGCCTCGTGATCCGCACCGACAGGACACGTTCCTGCCCGGCCTTGCGCGCCCAGCTGCTGCGGTGCATCAGCCACAGGAACGACGGTTTGATCCACGTCATGCGGGTGAACGAGAAGGGCGGCACGAACCGCCCGGCGCTCAGTGCCGGGTCCGCCACGCCCGCCGGGTACGCCTGATAGACCACGATCGTCTCGGCATCGTAGTCGGCGCGGACCTGGTGCTGCGACGGCACGCCGAGCACCCTGTCATCGCCGGGCTCCGCGGCGCAAAGCCTTTTCCCGCAGGGTTCCCACGGCCCGCGAGGCCCCCGGGCGCCCGAGCCGCCCGAGCCGCCCGTACCGCCCGAGCCGCCCGTACCGCCCGAACCGCCCGAACCGCCCGAGCGCAGCGAGCACAGCGAGCACAGCGAGCGCCGTGAACGCCCCTCAGCCGCCGGAGGTGGCGTCCTCGGCTCCGGCGCCGGGGATCGTCATGTCGTCGGGGTCGTCGAGCCAGCCGTGCGGCAGCGACACCTTGGACCGCTCGCCGCTCTTGCCGCGGGGCCCGTCGGCCTCGTCCGGCCAGGGCTGGTCCACGTCCAGTTCGGCGACCCGCTCGGCCATCTCGGACAGCCCGGTGACCGAGGTGAGGGCGCGGCGGGTCTCCGCGCCGACGACGAAGCCCTTGAGATACCAGCCGACGTGCTTGCGGAAGTCGGCCAGGCCGTGGCGTTCGCTGCCGATGACCTCGCAGAGCAGCTCGGCGTGGCGCAGCATCATCGCGCCGACCTCCCCGAGGCGGGGACGGGTGCGCTCGGCCGAGCCGCGAAATGCCAGGTCGAGGTCGCGGAACAGCCACGGCCGGCCCAGGCAGCCCCGCCCGATCACCACCCCGTCGCAGCCGGTCTCGGCGACCATGCGCAGCGCGTCGTCGGCGCTCCAGATGTCGCCGTTGCCGAGCACCGGGATCTCCGGCACGGCGTCCTTCAGCCGCTTGATCGCGTCCCAGTGCGCGGTGCCGCCGTAGTGTTGGCGGGCCGTACGCGCGTGCAGGGCGACGGCGGCGAGCCCCTCCTCGACGGCGATCCTGCCCGCCTCGACGTAGGTCAGGTGGTCCTCGTCGATGCCCATGCGCATCTTCATCGTGACCGGCAGCGGCCCGGCGCCGGCCACCGCCTCGCGCAGGATGGCGCGCAGCAGGTTCCGTTTGTACGGCAGGGCCGACCCGCCGCCCCTGCGGGTGACCTTGGGCACCGGGCAGCCGAAGTTCAGGTCGATGTGGTCGGCCAGGTCCTCCTCGGCGATCATCCGTGCGGCCTTGCCGATCACGGCGGGGTCGACCCCGTACAGCTGGATGCTGCGGGGCGACTCCTCCGAACCGAACCGGATCATCTGGAACGTCAGCGGCACCCGCTCGACCAGCGCCCGGGAGGTGATCATCTCGGAGACGAACAGGCCGCCGCCCTGCTCCCGGCAGAGCGTGCGGAAACCGATGTTCGTGATGCCCGCCATGGGAGCGAGCACCACCGGGGGCCAGACCTCGAGCGCGCCGACTTTCACACGTTCATTTTCCCCGCTGCCGGCTGTGAGCCGTACAAGATCGTGGACGTGGAGCTTTTGCCCCGGATAATCTGACCTGGACCAACGGTGGGGGAGGTCGTCATGCTGTTGCGGCTGAGAATCGCCTTGCCGGATCGTCCGGGCTCGCTGAGCCACGTGACCGGGGTCCTGGGGACCGCGGGCGCCGACATCACCCAGGTGACGGTGCTCGACCGGGGCGACGGCCGCGCCCTCGACGACTTCACCGTGTACTGGCCCGACTCCGCCCCCCGCGAGGACCTCGTACGGGCCCTCGAGGACATGGACGGGGTCCGGATCGAGGGCATCTGGGGCACCAGGGAGGCGCCCGGCACCTACCCGGAGCTGGAGATCCTGAAGTTCCTCGCCACGGCGGGCGACCGCGCGCTCGGCACGCTGATCGACTCCATGCCGGTGCTGTTCAGCGCCGGCTGGGCCGCGGCGGCGACCGAGAAGGACCCGCGCGTCACGGTGTACGCGAGCTGGCGCGCCCCAGAGGACATCCCGTTCCCGAAGGAGACCCCGCCCAGGCCGACGGCCACCACGCTGCCGTCCGGCCTGCACGTGATCGTCGCACCGCTGCCGCCGCTGGCGTTGGCGCTGATGCTGGCCAGGGCGGAGGGGCCGGCCTTCCACCGCAACGAGGTGCACCGGCTCACCCGGATCCTGGAGATCTTCCTGACCCTGCCCGCGATCGAGCGGGGAGCCGACCGCGCCTTCCGCAGACCGATCGCCCGGCCGTTCTGAGTACACACTGGGGGCGAAAACCCGGTACAGTAGCCACGTCGCCGCGAGGCGGACGCGGAAGTGGCTCAGTGGTAGAGCATCACCTTGCCAAGGTGAGGGTCGCGGGTTCGAATCCCGTCTTCCGCTCCGAGAGGTCACGAATGCGGGCCTCGCTCTGGTGGAGTGGCCGAGAGGCGAGGCAGCGGCCTGCAAAGCCGCGTACACGGGTTCAAATCCCGTCTCCACCTCTTTTTTTGAAATTCGGTTCTGGAGCGGGCGTCGTGAGTCATGCGACGCCCGCTGTTTGCTTCCACGATTGTCACCCTTGGCTCCGGGCCGTGCCGGCGCGCATGTGCCGGTCGACGGTAGAGCCGGCACCACCGCGGAAAGGCACACCCCGCGACGCCCGCACCGCTCATCGGCGCATCCGTACGGCCGCCACTGGTGCGTTCCGCCACATGGAGGACAAGTCGGAGTAAGGGTTCTTCTCAATGCCCCGTGCCGGGCGCACACTGAAAGGGACACCATAGGCGATTTAGCGTGGAGTAGCTCGTGCACGGTCACATGCCCTCAGCGATGCCCATGCTGTCTCGTGGCAAGCATCGCAATCCCAGCAAGGGCGCCTGCTTCATGGAGTTCGCGTCCTACCTCGCAGGTGAGCGGTGGAGCGACCATCCGTCGTGCACACACCCGCTGCTCGCCGGGCTCGCCCGGCTCGTCAACGACCACACCTC
This sequence comes from Microbispora sp. NPDC049633, assembly GCF_040675265.1. Lineage (NCBI taxonomy): Bacteria > Bacillati > Actinomycetota > Actinomycetes > Streptosporangiales > Streptosporangiaceae > Microbispora > Microbispora sp. NPDC049633. Next base: position 5,094 of record NZ_JBFAOO010000095.1, on the reverse strand, counting down.
CGACGCCGCCCGGCCCCGGCTGGCCGAGCTGATCCCGTCGGTGATCGGGCTGACGGGCGACGATCCGCGGCTCGACGCGCGGATCGCCCTGTGCTCGGCCAGGGCCGCGCTGCCGGTCGTCGCGCACGAGCGCCAGCTCGCGATGGCGGTCTCGATCCTGTCGGGCGAGCACGTGCTCGCCGAACTGGAGGGCCGCCCGGCCCACGACCTGAGCGAGCGCAGCAGGCAGGCGCTGGCCCAGGTGCCGGACGCCACCCGCTGGGCCTACACCTTCGGGCGCGGCGTACGGGTCTCGCCGAAGGGGTTCCGCCGGTACGCCGCGCCGAACACCGTGCAGCTCGCGGTCCGGGGCATCGCCCAGGCGTGCGTGCCCGACCCCGATCCGCTGCTGCGGGATCTGCTGGCCGAGGCGATCGACGACTGCTGGGCCCTGCTGCGCCCCGCCGCCGGAACCACAGCCGGAACCGCCGTGGGCACCGCCTCGACGGCCGGCGTGGGGGCCGCCGCCGGACCGGCTCGGGCCACGGTCGATCCCGCACGCTGGGCCGACGCCTGCCGCCTCACCGGCGTGTCGGCCTGACCGCCCCGGCCACCGGCTCCCGGCCACGAGCGGGAGCCGGTCGGACCGGAGGCGGATGGAGCCGGTCAGGCCCGCGCGGCGCCGCGTACGGATCGTCTGCTCGCGGCACGCCGTGACTCCATGAGCGGCCGTAGCAGCAGGGCCTGGGCGAGCACGACCACGCAGAAGATCCCGAGCACGTAGCCCCAGCTCACGTCCGTCAGATGGTGCATGCCCCGGTAGAGCCTCGAAAGGCCGACCGCCAGGGCCGCGCCCGCGCCGAGCAGCCACCACAGCGCCTTCAGGATCGTGTGGCGGTGCGTGTGCAGCGTCAGGACGAGGGCGGTGCCACAGTAGAACGCCACCGCGGCGCTTGTGTGCCCCGACGGATAGCTGGACGTCGGCGGCGCGGGGTCGAGGTGCGGCACGTGCGGGCGGGCCCGCTGCGCGAACACGGTCGCGAGCAGGAAGATCGCCGACTGGGCGCAGACGACGGCCACCAGGAAGACCGACTCCCGCCAGCGCTTGTAGGCGAGCCGGAAGAGCAGCGCCATGATCGCCGTCACCACGATGATCACGGGGGTGTCGGACAGCATCGAGGCGTAGTGGGTCACCTCGTTCCAGAACGGCGTGCGCTCCTGGGCGATCTCGCGGCTGACCGCCTCGTCCTGCGCGACGAGCGTCGAGTGCTCCATGACCTTGGTGATCAGCAGGCCGAGCCCGAGGGTCACCAGGGCCATGAGCACGAGCGGGAGCAGGATCCGCCGGCCTGCTTCCGCGGCGACTCCGTGAGCGGGAGCGGAGGACGTCCCCCCTCCGCTGCGGGCCGGACGTTCACGAACGGTGGCCAATTCGTCCTCCTTGGGGGGTGATTTCGCTCTTAGCCTCCGGCCCGACGCCCTCGCTTAACGGCTGAGCCGGGCGGCGGCCCACGTCCCGCCGGCGCCAGGTCTCGAACGCGGCGGCCGTGGCGGCCACCACGGCCACGCCGAAGACCAGGCCCGCCGCCACGTCGCTGAACCAGTGCACCCCGAGCGCGATCCGGCTGAAACCGACCGCCAGCGGGATCAGCACGGCGAGCGCCCAGGCGATCGCGCGCCCCCGCTCGCGTACGAGGGGCAGGACGAGCAGCAGCAGGATCCCGGCCCCGAGCGTGGCGTTGACCGTGTGTCCCGAGGGGAACGACGAGCCGGGAGCGATGGCGACGGGGTCGGGCAGGCTGGGCCGGGCCCGCGCGACGACGACCTTCAGGGCGAGGCCGAGCAGGCCGCCGACCGTGAGCGTGGTGGCCGCCCACAGGGCCAGGTGGTAGGCGCGGCGCCAGACCAGCCAGGCGACCGCGGCGCCGACCGCGATCCGCCACGTCAGCGGCGCGAAGACGTCGCTGACGAGTTCCATCAGCCGGGCGAAGCCCGGGTTGCCGACCGCGTAGACGTGCAGGTCCCGCGCGGCGCCCTCGTCGATCTCGGTGAGCGGGCCGAAGGAGGTCTTCACGAAGACCAGCAGCACCGTGAACGGCACCCCGATCAGCGCCACCGCCGCCACCGCCACCGTCAGCCGCAGACCGAGCCCGTGCTGGGGGTCGAACCGCCTGCGCCACCAGCTCATCGGCCGCTCCCCACGGGCTGGGGCTCACGCGCCGGGGCCGGGGCGGGGCCGGGGTCGGGTTCCGCCGGTTCGCCGCACCCCGCGCGGCAGGCCTCCAGCTGCGCCGAGAAGGCCAGGCCGAGGAAGAGCGCCATCGAGCTGAGGAACGACCACAGCAGCAACGCCATGATCGCCGTGAGCGGTCCGTACGTCGCGCCGAACGTGCCGCTGCCCGCCGTGTAGAGCGCGAGCAGCCAGGTGAACAGCGTCCACAGCAGCACGGCGACCGTCGCCCCGACCGCGAGCCAGGTGTGGCCCGGCTGCTTGCGCCGGGGCGAGGCGCGGAAGAGCACCGAGATCGACAGGACGGCGAGCAGGAAGCCGATCGGCCACCGCAGCCAGCCCCACAGCCGCTCGGTCGTCTCGCTCCAGCCGTAGGCGTGCGCCGCGGCCTCGCCGACGGCGCCGCCGCCGACCAGGATGACGAACCCGACGCTCATGAGGAGGCCCGCGGTGACGGCCATCAGCAGCGCCCTGCCGTACTTGGCCGCGAAGGGGGGGTCGCGCTCGATGCCGTAGATGCGGTTGGCCCCGCGTTCGAACTGGCCCATGGCCGTGGTCAGCGACACCAGCGCGGTCAGCAGACCGAGCCACAGGGCCAGCTTTCCCCCCGCGCCCGAGGCGTGGTGGCTCTGGCTGAGCGTCTCCTGGATGACCCGCGAGCCCGCGCCGGGGGTGAGCCGCCGCAGGGTGAGCTCCAGGAGCCGGCCGAGTCGCTCCTGGTGCAGCACCGAGCTCAGGCCCACGACGGCGATCGCTCCCGGGATGATCGCGAGGCAGGTCTGGAAGGCGAGGGCGCGGGCGTTGCTCACGCCGTCGCCGTATCTGAACCGGACGTACGCGTCACGGATGAGGTGCCAGCCGCCGTACCGTCGCATGGCGGCGTAGGCGTCGTCGGCCGACAGCTCGTCGCCGCTCATGCTCCTGGTCTCCGGCACCGGGGTCGCGGTTCCCATGTCAGTCCCTCACAGATCGGGGGTGGGGACCCGCCGGAGGCCGGGTCGCGGGCCGGCCTCCGGTGGGTCCCCGCCGGCCCACCGACTACCCCGATCACGACGATTGGAACGCCGGCCCTACCAGAAGATCGTCGGACCCCGGCCGCGGTCGTGCCGTGACGCGCCGGAGGACCGGCCCGACCGGGCCGGTCCTCCGTGTTCGCCGGTTATGGGAAATCTCCGCCCTCGGAGTCAGAGGACGGCGCAGCCGACGCGTACGGGGACCTTGGCCGACCAGCGGCCGGAGATCACGTCCTGCGCCTGGGCGTATGCGTTGGCCGGCTTGCCTCCGAAGGCGCAGTCGAACACGCCGGTCTTCTTGCCGAAGCTCCCGGCGACGTATCCGCTGTGCGCGCTCGCGGTCACCGTGCCGCTCCAGTAGACCTTGCCGCTGGTGTACCGGATGTAGAGCCGGACCTGCCCGTGGTTGAAGTGGTCGCCGTTGATCTTGAGGCGCGGGATGTCGTCGACGGAGGTGCTGGTGGAGGTGCCGTCGCCGTTGTCCACGGGCGGAACGGTGTAACGGGTGATCCACAGCCTGGCCGAGACCTTGCGCTCGGCCGCCTTGCCGTTGTCGAGCTTGGCCTGCGCGCGGACGGCGGGGGTGACGCACACGTCGTCGCCGCTGAACGCCTCGCGCCACACGTAGCCCGTCGTGCAGGTGTGCGGGCCGAACGGGCCGGAGGTCCAGCGGGACGCCTTGGCGGCGTTGTCGGCGAGGGTCCGGGTGCGGGTCGCGGAGGTCACGCAGACGTGGTCGCTGGGGCGGGCCTCGCGCCACACGTAGCCCTCGACGCAGGTGTCCGGGCCGTAGTCGCCGGTCGCGGAGGCCGGCCCGGCCATGAGGGTGACGGAGGCCGTGACGGCCAGACCGGAGATCGCGGCGGCGGCCAGACCGAGCAGGGTGCGCTTCATGACTGTCTCCTGGAAGTGCGGGGTGAGGGTGCTTTCCCGGTCTGGCCGTCGCCGCCGGGTCGGTACTCCTCAGTGATAGGCCCGCTCGCCTGCACGCCCCTTGCCGCAGGCTTTCCGCAACCGCTGCAAGCCGCCCGCAAGCCCGGCGCCGCCCCGCCGCACGCCGCGATCCCGCTCCGGGGAGGCCGACGGACGGCGCCGCGCTCAGTAGGACTGGAGCTCGACGAGGTTGCCGTCGGGGTCGCGCAGGTGGGCGGTGCGGCAGGTCGGCCCCCATTCGGGCCGGTCGCCCGGCGGCACCACGACCCGGCCGCCGCACGCCGCCGCCACGGCCGCGGCACGCTCGACGTCGTCCACGGTCAGGACCAGCATCGTCGCGCCGCCGGAGCCGTCGAGGCCGATGCCGGTCACCCGTTCCAGCATCGACCGGTCGAGCAGCGCCAGCACCGCCTCGGCCTCCCGGTCCCAGTTGGCGTACGGCCCGTCCTCGGAGCCCTTGACGAGCCGGGCCCCGGCGACGACGGTGAGCAGGCCGTCGTAGAAGCGGAAGGCGTCGGCGAACCTGGCGGTGAGCACGCGGGGGTAGAGAGCGTCCATGGAAATCCTTGGGTAGCACCAATGATTGGCCTGCCCTATCCTGCTCTCTGTGAGTGAGGTGCCGCAACTTCCCCCCTCCCTGCTCGCCATCACCGCGTTCCTGCTGTCGAAGGTGGGCATCGCCGGTCGGCGCCGCTTGGGCGACCGTCTCCGCGCGCACGGCATCGGCCTGTGGGACATGGCCGTGCTCGCCGCGCTCCGCGACTTCGGCCCGGCGTCCCAGCGCGAGCTCGGCGCCCGGCTCGGCATCGACCCCAGCGACCTCGTGGCGGTGATGGACACGCTCGTGCCGCTGGGCCTCGTGGAGCGCGAGCGCGACCCGGTGGACCGGCGGCGCTACCGCGTCGCCGTCAGCCCCGGGGGCCGGGCCACGCTGGAGGC